>JAQGOX010000816.1 GCA_028293365.1 Verrucomicrobiales bacterium
GAGGCGATTCCGTACCCCAGCCGCAAGCCGGCGAGGCCGAAAATTTTTGAGAATGTCCGCATCAGCAAAATATTGCGATTCTGTCCTGCCCGAATTAACGGCAACAAATCGACGGGATTCTCAAGAAACTCTATGTAGGCTTCATCCATTACCAGGAGGGTTTCCGGTGGTACTTCATTTACCATCCGAATAACGTCAGCGCGATTGGCAATGGTACCGGTTGGGTTATTTGGATTAGCCACAAAAACTACGGTAGTATTTGGGGTAATCGCATTGAGCATGGCGGGCAAGTCGTGACCAAGCTTTTTCGCCGGGACAGTGATTACGTTCGCTCCAAAGAGTTTTGCGATGATCGGATAAATAGCGAAGCAATACTCAGAGACAACAACATCCACGCCCGGTCGCATTAAAGCGTGGCCTACAAACTCTATGATTTCGTTGGACCCGTTTCCGAGGATCAAATTCCCGGTTTCCACGCCCAACTTCGCTGCCAACTTTCGTTTGAGGTAAAAAGAATTTCCGTCCGGATAAAGGTGTAGATTCTCCAGGACTTCGCGCATTGCCGCAAGCGCTTTAGGGGACGGGCCAAGGGGATTTTCATTCGAGGCCAGCTTGATGATTTCTTCCACTGGCAAACCGAATTCGCGAGCAACCTCCTCGATGGGCCTGCCTGGTTGATAGGTGCCCAGGGTCGCGAGTGCTGGGTTTAAAGCAAGGGAAGTCGGCACGGCGTTATTTGATGGCATTTAGAATTGTTTGAATGTCGATGTGATTGGCTATCAAGTCTCTTATGAGTGAAATCTTTTCGAGATCGTTCGGACGGGTTTTCACAATCAAATCATGTACTGCCGACGCTACGTTGTAGCTGTCTTCCGCGGCGAGCAGGACGGGGAAGGACATCGTCTGGATCACTTTCAATACATTCGGATTCGGGCGAAGATTGCCAGTCAAAACGATGCCTGCCAATCCTTGTTTGCCTTTGCCAACGAGCGTTGTTCCTGCGGCCAGAATAATATCTTCGCGGTCTCCGGGCGTAATGATTAAAACGCCGCGTTTAAAGTACGGCATCGTATTGTGAACCCCCATGGCGCCCACGACAACGTCATCAACCAGATTGTTGCCTTGATCGCTTTGGTTTAGAAGTTCGGCATTAAGTTCCTCGCGGATCAAATGCATGGTCGGGCGTGAGAGAATTGATTTGTGTGGAAGCACCCCGAGTAATTCCAAGCCCTGGCGTTTGAGCCCGCGCCGAGCGAAGTCACTCACATAATCAATTTTCTCAAAATGTACTTTGTTGAGGATGACTCCAATGACCTCTACGCCTTCTTTCTCGAAAAGGGCATGATTCAAGGCGACTTCATCGATGGGTTTTCCGATTCCCCCCTGGGTTACGATAATAACTTTCGCACCGAGAAGCTTCGCCACGCGGGCATTTGAGAGGTCAAAGACTGAACCGACGCCCGCGTGGCCCGAACCTTCGCACAAAACGAAATCCTTCTCCCAGGCCACCCGGTCGAACGCTTTTTGGATTTTGCGCACCAGTGCGTCGTAATTGGACGATTGCAGATATTTTCGCGTAAAGTCTGGTTCGACTGCGATGGGGCTCATGTCCACCAGGGGACAATTGAGCTTGTAAACCTGGTCCATCAAAACGGTGTCTTCGTCAATTTTTTGCTCGGCGATTTCAACAAAACGTTGTCCGACTGGTTTGATGTAACCGATACGTGGATAAAACTGTTGCATCGCCGCGAGCATCCCCAAAGATGTCGTGGTCTTGCCGTCGTTCTGGCGGGTCGCCGCGATGAAAACGCGGGGGGTCTCGCAATTCATAAGTCGTGGGTTAGTGGTGTTTACTCGCCGGGCAGCTTCTGAAATTGCTCGGCGTAAAGAATTTTATATGCGGTCGCCTGAATTCCAATAATCGCGGCAACACCGAGGATATCGTGTGCCGTCGAACCGCGGGAGACATCGGCGGCCGGGCGATCCAGTCCCAACAAAATCTGCCCATACGCGTTCGCACGGGCGACATGCTGAATAAGCTTGCTGCCAATGTTGCCGGCATTCAGGTCTGGAAATATCAGCACGTTCGCGCGTCCGGCGACTTTGCTGTCTGGCAACTTGCGCGCGGCGATTTCCGGAACGAGCGCGGCGTCAACCTGCAATTCTCCGTCGAACTCGGCCTCGATCATTTTCTCTTTGGCTTTTTGCGCCGCGAGCGCGGTGGCAGCCTGGACTTTGCCAATGGAAGGATGAGTTGCGCTTCCTTTGGTGGAATAGGAAAGCAACGCGACGCGCGGTGGAACTCCGAGTAACTGTCGTGCAAGTTCTGCCGTCGAGACGGCAATATCCGCAAGTTGATCGACATTCGGTTCCGGAATAACTCCGCAATCGGCCATGAACATCACTCCTTTTTCACCGAAGCGCGAATCATCCACTTCCATGATCATGCAACTCGACGCGGTGGTTGCCTGGGGCGCAACCTTGATAATCTGGAAAAGCGGTCGCAAAACACTTCCGGTGATCTCATTCGTGCCGGATACCAATCCATCCGCCTGATGCATCGCCACCATCATTGCCCCGAAATAATTCGGTTTGATCATCACTTCGCGCGCTTCCTTTTCCTTGACTCCTTTGAAACGACGCAATAATTCAAAGCGCTTGGTGAAATTCGGCAGCTCTTCGCTTTCGACCGGATCGATAATCCGGACCCCTTCCAAGGTCACATTCAGCCTTTCAGCCGCTTCTTTAATCTTAGTGCGGTTTCCA
>JAQGOX010000243.1 GCA_028293365.1 Verrucomicrobiales bacterium
TGAGCCGTCATTGAATGTCCCGTTTTTTTCCTGATATCCGGTTCCTCCCTGGATGAGCACCTCGGAGCCCAACAATCCCCCGGCCGCGCGGAAGCCGGTCGTCGAATCGTTATCGGCATCGATAAAAATATTGTTCCGGGAAGTAAAGGGATCGCCGGGCGCATAGAGCGTAAACCGCACATAAAGGTATTGATCGTCGTGTGCCACATATATGGCCTTGAGATCAGTAACGCCCGCAAATTTCGCGGGATTATCCACGAACGTGGGATCGTCAGCGAAAGCCGGGTCAAGATAGGCAACCGGCACGCCAGCCCAGTCATCGAAGGCGCCGTCTATGGTGATGTGTTTAAAATTGCTGGAGGCGGCTTGAATCGTCAGGGTCCATGCCAGGAAAAAACCAAGGATGCTGCGTTGAACTGTTTTCATAAACTTCCTTTCAAAAACCGAATTCAGCTTATCCATCACTGTTTTCGAGGACAGGCCAAATACCATCAAGGAGTCGATGTAAGAACCGTAGGGGAAATCCTGATGTTTTCATCCCAGAGACATAAATCTGTTCGGTTTTACGGATGGTATTCGACTCGGTTCTGCGTAACATCGACTCCATCGTCCAGCCAATGTCCCGAAGTTTTAACATGGCTGCCGACCTGAAACTATGTGGAACTACTTTCTTCAAGTAATCGTCGGCATTTTAGCATGCTTGTGGCTCAACATGGTGACCATTTCGGCGCTCGATCTATCGCGCGCCACGGTGATTACACCGATCGAACTTACGCGATTGGAAAAGAAAGCGGTCACGCTGCTCGTGGAAGAAGTTGAGAAGCGTTCGCAGATTCGATGGGAAGTTCGCACGGATGTTCAGGATAGTTCGGCTCCGGCAATCATTTTGGGTCAGTCAAACCAATTAAAAGAAATAGCCGGTTTCAAAAACGAAGCCTCCACTAATCACGGGGCGGAAGGTTTTCGCATTTCGGTCGCTTCCAACGCTCCTCGATCGTCGGTGACTGTTGTGGGGAATGATCCGCGCGGCGTGCTCTACGGGGTCGGATATCTGTTGAGGCAATTACACATGGCACCGGGCCGCATCTCGGTCGCTGACGATCTCTCGATCTCGGCCGCGCCGCGTTACCCGTTGCGCGGGCACCAACTCGGCTATCGTCCCAAGACGCATTCTTACGACGCCTGGAATCTTGCGACGTGGGAACAGTATTACCGTGATTTAATCGTCTTTGGCGCCAATGCAGTGGAACTGGTTCCGCCGCGCACAGACGATGACGCGGATAGCCCTCACTTTCCCCTGCCGCCATTGCAGATGATGACCGGGATGTCTCAGTTGGCCGATGATTATGGACTCGATGTTTGGATCTGGTATCCGGCAATGGACAAGGATTACTCGGATCCAAAGACAGTTGAATCGGCGATCAAAGAATGGGCTGAAGTGTTCAAACGGTTGCCTCGAATCGATGCGGTTTTCGTCCCCGGCGGAGATCCGGGACATACCGCCCCAAAGATTCTGATGGCGTTGCTGGAAAAGCAAACCGAGTCATTGCATCGAACGCATCCCAAAGCGCAGATGTGGGTATCGCCGCAGAGTTTTAATCGTGAGTGGTTGGATGAGTTTCTCGGAATTTTAAAGGAGGATCATCCCGATTGGCTCACTGGGATTGTTTTTGGACCGCAAGTGCGCATAAGCCTGCCGGAACTGCGCGCGGCGGTACCAAAGAAGTATCCGATTCGTCATTACCCGGACATCACGCACACGCGGCAATGCCAGTATCCAGTTCCCGACTGGGATACTGCATTTGCCATCACCGAAGGGCGTGAATGCATCAATCCGCGCCCGGTAGACGAAGCGGCAATCATCCACTTGTTGCAACCGGCTACTGTCGGTTTCATCAGTTACTCAGAAGGTTGCAATGACGATGTGAATAAAGCGGTTTGGAGTGCGCTCAGCTGGGACCCCGAGTCATCCATAATCGATGTGCTTCGGGAGTTTAGCCGCTACTTTATTGGAGACAATTATACGGAAGACTTCGCCCAGGGGCTCCTGGCGCTCGAGCGCAATTGGCGCGGACCGTTGATCGCCAACGATGGAGTGAATACCACACTGCGTCAATTCCAGGATATGGAACGTACGGCGAAGCCTTCGGCCAAAACAAACTGGCGATTTCAACAGGCGCTTTTTCGAGCTTATTACGATGCTTATACACGCGATCGGCTTGTGTATGAAACCGCGCTCGAAAATCGTGCAATGGATGATCTCCGCGCTGCGGAGCGATTGGGTAGCCGTAAAGCGTTGCAATCTGCCGAGGCAATTTTGAACCGGGCCTTAACGGAGTTTGCTGCGCCGGACTTGCGTGCTCGAACGTTTGAATTAGGGGAGGCCTTGTTTCAGAGCATTCGTATGCAGTTAAGTGTTCCGCGCTATCAAGCGATCGGTGTTGATCGCGGCGCGAGCCTGGACACGATAGATTATTCTTTGAACAATCGGCGCTGGCTCACCGAACAGTTCGGCGATATTCGACGATTGAAAACGGAGGCGGAGCGGCTTCAGGCCATCGATCAGGTCGTTAACTGGACAAATCCCGGCCCGGGCGGTTTTTATGATGACACCGGGAACATCGTCCGGCAGCCACATGTAATTCGCGGCCTAACCTTTGAAAAAGACCCGGCGAGCCTGGTTTCGTCAAAGGTTGGTTTCGAGGAAGGCGATGTGGTTGATGAGCCGGACGAGAAACCAGAGGCAGCAATGCGGATCTCATGGCTTGATCACGCGGAATCAATGATCGATCAACCCCTGCGCATGCGCTACGAGAACCTCGATCAAGGTGCGCAGTATAAAATTCGCGTAACTTACGCGGGCGATGCTCCGAAGCGTTCCATTCGCCTGGTCGCGAATAACCAGTATGAAATCCATCCTTTAATCAAAAAGGAGTTCCCCTATCGACCGGTGGAATTCGACATTCCTCTCGGGGCCACGCGAGAGGGCACGCTGGAATTGAGCTGGTTTCGTGAACAAGGGCTTGGCGGAAATGGCCGCGGCTGTCAGGTATCTGAAGTATGGTTAATCAAAAAGTAATTAAGGCGCTCGCGCTTTTTATTCTCAGTTTGAGTCATGTGCTTTTCGCGCAGGAAATCAAATTCGCTGATAGCCGAATCGTGTTCGCTTCCGTCGATCAGGGAAAGGCAGCGCTCACGAACCGAGACGAGTTTATAGCCGCGTTGAGTCCGTTCGATCGGAGCGCGCGAATGAAAACGACTGAGGAATCCTCTGAGAAAAGCTTTCTGACTTTTGTATCGACGAACGTGCTTTCGTGG
Organism: Verrucomicrobiales bacterium; assembly: GCA_028293365.1. Classification (GTDB taxonomy): domain Bacteria; phylum Verrucomicrobiota; class Verrucomicrobiia; order Limisphaerales; family SXQI01; genus JAQGOX01. Next base: position 3,319 of record JAQGOX010000243.1, read on the forward strand.
TCGGAGGTTGAGAAGAGAACCCTTACGAAGGCCGTCGCGGCGATTGACGGGAAGCTCCTACCGTTCCGTTTGCCATTGCCTCCCGAAATCCTCTTGATCAAAAGTTCTGGAAACGAAGAAGGCAATGCGAGCTATACACGACAGAACGCAATCATTTTGCCGCAGCATGATGCTGAGTCGAATCAAGCCAATCTTGAAAAGCTACTAACACATGAGTTGTTTCACATCCTTTCACGCCATGACTCCGAAACGAGAAAGAAACTCTATAACATTCTCGGCTTCTCGCAGATCAATGAAGTCCGAATGAATGACGACTTTCAAGTGCGCAAAATAACGAATCCGGATGGACCGGCGAACGGATGGTCGATCACCGTTACGAATGAACATCAAACACTTCAGGTGGTGCCGATTCTTCTAAGTTCCGTAGCGAAATACGATCTGAAGAAGGGCGGCGAGTTTTTCAATTACCTTGGCTTCCACCTGATGAGCGTGAAGCAAAAGAACGACCAATGGGTACAGGATTTTCACGGAGGAAAGCCAATATTGCTGGATCCCAACGAGGTGCAAGGATACTTCGAGCAAATCGGGCGAAACACGGACTACATCATTCATCCGGACGAAATAATGGCCGATAATTTCGTCAAGATGGTTTGGGGAGACACGAATCTGGCAACACCTCGAATTGTGACAGCGATGAAAAAGGTGTTGCTGAACTGACGCCGATTAACAATCGGCGATACGGCAGAGTTGCGAGTGTAACGCCGATTGTTAATCGGCTGTATCGCGGGTTGGCAACCCGCTTGGGGCGGCTTCCGTCGTCGAGCAGCTACTCCATGACCAATCCTCCACTCTCGTACAAAGACCCGCTTTGACAGGATTTTGCCGAATGTATTTGCGAATTCTGGCTTTCTCTTCGGGGTCTCGAATCCAATGATCGTAGGATTCCGGCTGCCAAAAGGCTTGTCCCGTTCTTCCCAAAAGCTTGTTCGCGTCCCGCGCGGATTGGCGTTTCCGACCCTGCAAAATCGCACTCAGTATTTGATTTGGCATCGGCCAAATCACCAAATGAACATGGTTTGGCATTACCACCCATTCATCAAGGATGT
>JAQGOX010000821.1 GCA_028293365.1 Verrucomicrobiales bacterium
TGCTTTGCGGCTCGCCTGGCCATTGATTTTAACTCCGATTGTTTTACTCCTCATTCTCAGGAAAAGACCGATTCATTGGAACTCCGCGACCCTCTCCGCTCCCGCCACTTTGTTTCGGGCGCGGCTCGGTAGGGCCATTTTTGTTTCTGTTGTAGTGGGATCTCTCGCTCGTCTTTTTCTCTCAATCATTCTGCCTGTAATGCAATTGACCGCAACCCGGGCCACCTGGTCGCAACTGGCCCCGGCCTTCAATGCAGGACGAAAAGCCTTTTTCAATTCAGCGCTTTTCGCGGCCGGGACCGCAAGCCTGTGTGTTCCGGTCGCTTTGTTTCTTTGGAAGTCCAGGGCTGCCAAACTGCTTTGGATTCCGTTTATCCTGCCGGGAGTGTTTCTTGGCATGGCCGTGCTCTGGTTTAGCCGCCCGCAGTTTAACTTTCTGTTTCATTCCGTGCTCATTGTCTTTGTCACGCTGGGTCTTCGTTACATCGCGATTCTTTGGACAACCTCCCGAGAGTGCATGCGCGAGGCTCAACCGCAGGTGCTCGAAGCGGCCCGTTTGAGCGGCGCATCGAACTGGCAGATTTTTCGCAGAATCCACTTGCCGCGAATCGCTCCGCAACTCTTTGCCGCCTGGTATGTCACCTACCTCCTTTGCCTGTGGGATGCAGAGACAATGATTCTGGTTGTTCCACCCGGCGCGGAGACTCTGGCACTTCGCATTTTTAATATGCTCCATTACGGTCACACGACTCAGGTAAATGCTCTTTGTCTTTTGCTTTTGGGTCTTGCGGTGTTGCCGGTCGTTCTTTGGACCATGGGAAATCGCGTGTTCGCAAATAAAGGCTTTCCCGCATCCGCCGCTTTTCTGCTTCTCCTCTGTGGATGCAATTCAGATTCCGAAATGGGCACGGTTCCAATCGATAGCAAATTGTTTTCCACAGTACAGGTGATAGGCACTCGAGGAGTCGGAGCGGGCGAATTTAATAAGCCTCGCTCATTAATTTGTGACCGGCAGGACAACCTCTTCGTTGTCGATATCAGCGGTCGAGTGCAAAAGTTTTCGCCGGACGGAAAGTTCTTAATGTTTTGGCAAATGCCTCAGACCGATAAAGGCAAACCCAAGGGAATGGACCTTGATAAGGATGGAAACGTAATTGTGGTGGAACCCCATTATTCACGGGTAAATCATTATTCCACCGACGGAAAGCTCCTGCGTCAATGGGGCGATAATGGAACGAATGCCGGTCAGTTGGCGTTTCCTCGTTCCGTGGCGGTCGCCTCAACCGGCGAAATTTTCCTGAGCGAGTATGGCATGGCGGAACGCATTCAGAAATTTAGTGCGGACGGCTCCAGATTTCTTCTGTCGTTCGGGACGCTGGGAGAAAAGAAAGGAGAACTGACCCGTGCCGAAGGAATTTGCATCGGCCGGAACAACGAGTTGTACGAGGCCGATTCCTGCAACCATCGCATTCAGGTCTTTACGTCCGAAGGCAAGTTTCTGGATGCTTTCGGCAAAGCCGGCACAGGGGTAGGGGAGCTGAGTTATCCCTACGACGTGAAGGTCGATGCCAATGGATATCTGTTCGCCTGCGAATTCGGCAACAGCCGCATCCAGGTTTTCGATCCGCACCATCAGTCCGTCGAAATCATCGGACACGTCGGCGGAGGCCCGGGCGAAATGAACAACCCATGGTCCATTGCCCTTAATTCCCGCGGCGATCTTTACGTCGCTGACTCCGGGAACAATCGCGTCCAAAAATTCATCCGCCGCTCACCGTTGTCGAAGGTTGCAACCGCAAAGCAATACCGTTCGGGGCAGGCAATCAGCCAAACGACCCGCCTTCCTATTAACACCCCGCTTCAGCGGGGTGTATCAGCGGAATCAGAAGACTTAAACCGTTTCAACGGTTTTGCCGATTGGGGAAAAACCGTTGAAACGGTTAAGGATCTGTTCGCGTTTGTTAACACTCCACTCAAGTGGGGTGTTGATGGGATTCGTTCTGGGGCATTGATTGGGTCTCGGTCGGCTGTGTCTTGCACCAGATGAATTTCCAATTTACCAATCCATTTTGGTTGATCTTCTGGCCACTCGGAATGGTCTGGGTTATCTGGCTTTTCTGGACCACGCACGTTCAAATTTCTCCCTGGCGCCGCTGGACGGCTCTATTCCTGCGTATTCTAATTTTGACCTGTCTGGTCCTTGCAGTCGCGGGCATTCAATGGCAGCGCCCGATCGAAGGCATGAATCTTTTCTACGCTCTGGATCGTTCCGACAGTTTGCCTTCATCTCAACAAGAGGCGGCACGTGCCTACGTCAACAAATCGTTCGCGTTCAAAAAGCCCACGGACAAAGCCGGAGTCCTCGTTTTCGGCGCAGATGCCAGCCTTGAATTTGGCCCGAACGCTGCGCTGGATCTGCAAAAAATTCAGGCGGTCGTGCAAACCGAAAGAACCGATATCGCCGCCGCAATTCGTCTCGGTACCGCGGCGTTTCCCGAAACCGGGCAAAAACGAATCCTTCTCTTCTCTGATGGTAACGAAAACGTCGGCGATGCCATGGCCGCCGCCACGGCCGCCAATTCGTTGGGAGTAACCATGGATGTTATTCCTCTCGGAGGCACACGCGGGAATGATGTGTCGATTCAAAAACTATCGTTGCCGAATAATTTAAAGAAAGGCCAGACGTTCGAAGTAAAGATCTTCGCCCAGGCCGACAAGGCCCAAACAGCAACCGTTCGGTTATTTCGGAACGATCAATACCTCGATTCCCAAAAAGTGGAACTCGCGGCCGGGAAAAATCTCTTTTCATTTCCCCAGACGCTCGATCAGCCCGGCTTCTATAGCTACGACATCCAGTTGGAAGCAGCGAACGATCAGATTGCCCAAAACAATCGCGCCGTCAATTTCACTTACGTGCGAGGTGATCCATCCGCTCTGATCGTCTCTGCTGATCCGGGGGCTGACGCTAAACTAGCGGAGGCGCTCCGCTCAACCCGGCTTCAGGTCAAACTCACGGACATTACCGGTTTTCCCGGCACGCTCGCCGAGATGCAGAGTTACGACACCATTTTTCTGAGCAATATCGCTGCTGGCGATTTAGGGATGGATTCCATGCGCCTGCTCGAAAGTGCCGTGCGCGATTTCGGAGTAGGACTCGTTTGTATCGGTGGTGATCAAACCTATGCAGCCGGGGGCTACCGGGATACGCCGCTCGAAGCGGCGCTCCCGGTTGAAATGGAATTGAGCAGTAAAAAGGTTCTTCCAAGCGGCGCAATTGTATTGGTGGTCCACGCGACCGAATTCCCCAACGGAAATCAATGGGCGCGTGACATTGCTTTTGCCGCGCTCACGGCGCTCGGTCCGACCGACGAAATGGGAGTTGTGCTCTGGGATGGCACCGATCGCTGGCTCTTTCCTCTTCAAAAAGTGGGCGACAAAAAAGCGCTCGGAAAGCAACTCGCCGGTATGAATCCGGGGGACATGGGGAGCTTCATCAACGTGATGAATATGGCCCACGACTCTCTGAAAAAAACGACCTCCAGTCTGAAGCACATGGTTGTATTCAGCGATGGCGATCCCGCCGCTCCCTCGAAGGAACAAGTGCAGGCGATTGCTGGGGATAAAATCACGGTGAGCACGGTTATGATCGGTGGCCACGTGGCTCCCGATACGATGACCTGGATTGCCGACGTCGGCCGTGGGCGTTTTTACGATGTCCGTTCCCCCGCTCAATTGCCGCAAATTTTCATCAAGGAAGCCGCGGTCATTTTGAAATCGGCAATTTTCGAAGAACCATTCAAGCCTCGTCTCGATATTCAAACAGAGTTGGTTCGCGGAATCGGAGCCTCGGAGTTCCCGCCGCTGCTTGGTTATGTCTCCACCACGCCCAAGGCGCGCGCGGAAGTCCCGCTCACTTCAGAAAAAGGCGATCCTGTTTTGGCCCATTGGCAATATGGACTCGGTCGTTCCGTTGCGTTCATGTCCGATGCCAAAGCGAAGTGGGCGCAGAACTGGATAACCTGGGATAAATACCGCCAGTTCTGGACCCAAATCGCTCA
>JAQGOX010000264.1 GCA_028293365.1 Verrucomicrobiales bacterium
CTGACAAACGACAAAGTCTTGCGCCAAAAGACTCGCTGGGTTGCCGGGGCAATTATGTAACACATTGCAATGAATTCGTGACTGAAGTCGAAGATTTTCCTATTCTTAGGGATGCAGCTTGAAGACCTGAAATTTCGGCACGCGTTAAAAATGGGAAAGCGCGGCATCAAGGAGGGTTTCATCGAAAAGCTGCCCAGTCTAAAGTACATCTTTCGACGCGACATCGGCGACCGTGCCGCTCTCGAGCGCAATTTCCGCGAGAAATTCGAAGATGTTATCGACCCATCCAACGCTACACCATGAACTCCCGAGGCGAAATGGAGCGTGGCAAAAAGGTCATCGTCATCGCCGGGCCGAATGGTGCCGGAAAGACGACCTTCGCGCGTTCTTTTCTGCCCAGAGAGGCCAAGTGCCCCCGGTTCATCAACGCTGACTTGATTGCGGCAGGTCTTTCGCCGTTTGCGCCTGAAGCAGCGGCCATCAAGGCTGGCCGCCTGATGCTGGAGGAAATCAAAGCGTCCGCGCGCCGAAGCGAAAGTTTCGCGTTCGAGGCCACCCTTTCGGGATTAGGCTATCTGGCGCACATCCGGCGATGGCGCGCATCCGGGTATCATGTCAGCCTCTTTTTCCTCTCGCTGCCGGATCCGGAAGTCGCAATTGCGCGCGTCGCTGAACGGGTTAGGCACGGGGGCCATAACGTCTCTGAAAAGGTGATTCGGCCGACGGTTTGCCGCCGGGTTGCGCAATTTCGAGCACGCTTACAAGCCCGCGGTGAATGCCTGGGCAAAATATGATAACGTCGGACCAGGCCCGGTTCTGCTGGAATGGGGAGAAACCAAATGAAAATGAAAGATATTGCTGAAGCCAAGGATCCCGATCTGCGGGCTTCCCTTGGTGCTATGCTGCGAGCCGCCGAGTTCGCGCGCAAAACCGCCATTCAAACCGGCACCGATCTGATCATCATGAAAGAGGGCAAGCTGACTCGCATTTCCGCAAAGGAGCTGCGCGCAGCGGCGGCGACTGGTGGAGTGGGGCAACCATGACCCTCTGTTTCGATACCTCGAACCTGCGGTTTCTGCGGCTGTTTTATCATACTTTTCCGAATCGTGACGCACTGCGCCATACGTGGGTTTCGCTGGACGAAGCCACTGCACTTGTCCAGCCCGCTGCGTCAAACGAAAACAACTCGAACAAACCCTACCGTAATGTGGTAGGATGGGTCACCGCGAAATAGTCGGACACCATTACCCGCAGCGCAATCGGTCGGTGAGAACGTGAGCGAAGCGACTCAATTATTAAGCGCCGTTGAGAAAGACAGCCCCAGGGCTGCTGAAGAACTGCTCGACCTCGTTTACGAAGAATTGCGTCGGCTGGCCGCGTTCAAAATGGCTCAGGAAGTTCCCGGCCATACACTCCAGCCCACCGCACTGGAACTTTTCCCGCGGCTCGCTTTTCAACGAATCCAAAACAGATAACCTATGAACCTAAAACTAACTGATAAGACAGCTCTCGTATCGGGATCCACCAAAGGAATCGGATTTGCCATCGCCACCGGACTCGCCCGCGAAGGCGCACGAGTCATCGTGAACGGTCGTTCGGAAAAAGCGGTTGCGGAGGCGAAGAAGCAAATCGATCAGACCGTGCGGGACGCCAGGGTTGAAAGCTTCGCGGGCGATCTCTCCACGGCGGCGGCGGCCGAAACGCTGCTCCAGCGGTTCCCGCTTGTGGACATTGTCGTGAACAATCTCGGCATTTTCGAGCCAAAGCCGTTTGGGGATATTTCCGATGAGGATTGGCGGCGATTCTTCGAGGTTAATGTTCTCAGCGGCGTGCGCTTGAGTCGTGGCTATCTTCCCGGCATGAAGCAGCGGAACTGGGGGCGCATCGTTTTCATCAGCAGCGAGAGCGCGATCAATACTCCCGTCGAAATGATCCATTACGGCATGACGAAGACCGCGCAACTTGCCGTCTCGCGGGGTCTGGCCCAATTGTGTGCCGGCACAGGCGTCACGGTGAATGCGGTGTTGCCCGGTCCAACCCATTCCGCCGGTGTGGAGGAATTTGCGGCTCAGCTTAGCGGTGGCAAGCCGTTTGCGGAATTTGAAGCGGAATTTTTCAAGAGCATCCGTCCGTCTTCACTCTTGAAGCGGTTCGCTACGACCGAAGAGGTGGCCAATCTGGTGACTTACGTGTGCAGCCCGCTCTCCGCCGCAACCAACGGCGCCGCCCTCCGGGTGGACGGAGGAGTGGTTCAAACTTGCTTCTGATGCCGACGGCAACGCCTGCTGCTTCGGCGGCGGGATAGACAGTAACTATTCATTGTTGGCCTTTTCACCTGAAATTCTCATTATCTCATTATTGGGCAGATCCAAATCGAGGAGGTAAGGTATTAACCGAATCGGCAAACATGTCCGAGAAGTCAAACAGACGCTGAAGAGAAAGATAAGATTATGACAACACTTAAAATCGCCATCATCATCGGAAGCACACGCCCGGGCCGCAACGGCGAGGCCGTGGCAAAGTGGGTTTACGAAATCGCAAAAAAACGGACCGACGCCCAGTTCGAGCTCGTGGACATCAAAGACTTCAATTTGCCGCTCCTCGACGAGCCGGTGCCGCCCTCGATGGGGCAATACAGCAAGCCTCACACAAAAACATGGGCGGCCAAAATCGGCTCCTTCGACGGCTATGTCTTCGTCGCCCCCGAGTACAATCATGGCATCTCCGGCGCGCTCAAGAACGCGATCGATTTTCTGTTTGCCGAGTGGAACAACAAGGCGGCTGGCTTCGTCAGCTATGGCAGCGCCGGAGGTGCTCGGGCTGTCGAGCAGTTGCGTTTGGTGCTGGCTGAGGTGCAAATTGCCACCGTGCGAAACCAGGTCTTGCTCTCCCTCTTTACTGATTTTGAAAACTTCAGCGTCTTCAAACCGGATTCCCGGCATGAGAAATCTGTCAACGCCGTGTTCGATCAGGTGATCGCGTGGGGTGGCGCGTTGAAGCCGCTGCGGAAGTAACAAAGGTGAACGCATGGTCGACCACGTTTTCATAGCCCCTTCATCGAGACCGGTGATACCGAGTGGTGCATCGAATCGAAACCGCTCCGAAATGGAGTGAATCAAACTCCATGCGGTGGGGAGGGATTGGTATCGTCTGGGCCGTTTTTCTGAAACTATCCTCCTGGGGCAGAAAGCGCTTGAACATCCATCTCCACCTGTTCACGCGGAGGCCTATCTGTTGATGGCAATGGCCCAGAAAAAATTAGGTAATGACAGCGAGGCTGGAAGGGCCTTGACAAATGCGGTCAACACGATCAAAGGCCATTTCTCTGGGTGGGACACTGAAATGGATCTAGGGATCGAGTGGGAGGATTGGACGATTCTGCACGCTTTGCTGAAGGAAGCCAAAGAGTTGCTGGAACCTCAGTCAATTCCAATCTCAGCACACGCACAATAGATGAGTGATGCGACTTTACTCCTGGCGCAAATCGAGAGCGGCGATTCCACTGCCGCTGCACAATTGCTCGCGCTGCTGTACGACGAATTGAGGAAACTTGCGACAAACAAAAATGGCCCGCGAAGCCCCGGGCCACACTTTACAACCGACCGCGCTCGTTCATGAAGCATGGCTTCGGCTTACGGATGGGGTGGATAGGAAGTTCGAAAATCGAGCCCACTTTTTTCCGCTGCGGCTGAGGCGATGCGTCGCATCATGATCGAACGTGCCCGTCGAAAGGGGAGACAAAGACACGGTGGAGATGCTCAAAGGGTCGAGTTTGAACATGTCATCCTGGCCACACCGGAGCCCGATGACCAAATGCTTGCTCTCCATGAGGCTCTTGACAAATTGGCGCTGAAATTCCCAAGGCAGGCTGGGGTTGTAAAATTGCGATACTTTGGCGGCTTAACCAATGAAGAGGCAGCAGAGATACTCGGCATTTCCCTGGCAACCATAAAAAACGATTGGACGTTTGCGCGGACCTGGCTTTTTCAGGAAATCAAAGCTTCCTCTCGTTCCTGATGGTTTTGTGGGCGGCTCAGGCCTGCATCGAGAGTTGCGTTTCATTCCCGTCAAACTTTTTTCATTTTCGTTAGCCTTTTCTCTTGGAAACGGCGCCTTGGTTAACGGTGAGCAATACAGAACCAACCAGAATATGAAGACGACGATTGGGCCTTTACAACTTCTAGGGCAGCTTAAGTGGCGTTACGCGGTCAAGGAGTTTGATCCCTCTCGTAAAATCAGCCCGGATCTGTGGGCGGTTCTCGAAGATGTCCTGGTTCTCACTCCTTCCAGCGGGGGACTGCAGCCATGGGCGTTCGTTGTCGTGGACAATCCCGTTCTCCGGGAAAAACTCGTCGGCGCATCTTATGGCCAGACAAAGGTGAAGGACGCATCCCATCTCGTTGTTTTTACCGCGAAGCAAAACTTTAATGAAATGGATGTCGACGCGCACATAAACAGAGTGGCACAGATTCAGGGGAAAACGGTCGGGTCCCTCGCTCCCCTTCGCTCTATGCTGGTCGGCAGCCTCGTTAAGGCGATGGATCGGGCGACAATAAACGCGTGGGCAGGACGACAAGTCGCAATCGCTCTCGGAAATCTCTTAACCAGCGCTGCGCTACTCGGAATTGATGCCTGTCCGATGGAAGGATTTGTCCCGGCTGAATACGATGCCATTCTGCATTTGAGCGAAAAGCGATTAGCTGCCGTCGCGCTTTGCACACTTGGTTACCGCGCAGAAACCGACGCATACGCATCCATTCCAAAAGTTCGATTCAGTAAAGAAACCGTTGTTTTTCACGTCTAATAAAAACATTCACAACTTCAATCAACCCGTTACAGAAAGAATCAAATTATGAACTCTACAAATACCAAAGCTGGTCTGGATGCCCTGCTTACTGCCAAAAACTGCGCCTTGATCCTGATCGATCATCAGCCGTTTCAATTCGCGGGTCTTCGTAGTCATGACACGCAGACGATCCTCAATAATGTGGTGGCTTTGGCAAAATCTGCCAGGGTCTTCGACGTCCCGACACTATTGACGACGGTCCTGGAAAAGCAGGGCGGCTATCTCCCTAAAGTTCTTCAGGACGTATTTCCAGAACAGAAACCGATCGACCGGACTTTCATCAACACCTGGGAGGATTCGCGGGTTGTTGATTGGGTTAAAAAGACGGGTAGGAAGAAAATTGTCATTGCTGCGCTGTGGACTGAAATATGCCTGACGATGCCGGCCATTCAAGCGCTGGGCGAGGGCTATGAGGTTTATATTGTAACGGACGCTTCGGGTGGGGTGAGCCTCGAAGCCCACGAAGTGGCGATACACCGAATGATTCAAGCCGGCGCTATCCCAATCACTTGGATGGTTTTCGGATCAGAGATTCAGCGCGATTGGGCTCGAACCGATACTGCGCCCGCGCTGGCACAAATCCTCGTCGAGCACGGCGGCGTAGTCGGAACCACGTTTGTTTGGGAGCAGCAATTACTCGCAACGGCGGCGAAACACTGAAACCAGCAAAGTGAAATGCGCCTCAGCATTCCTTCTGTGCATTGCTCTGTGCTCGTGCGCAACCGCACAAAAGACAGAGACCCACGAAGATAACTTCAAACAGATGATGAACAACCAAAAGCAAATCGTCACCCGCTGGTATACTGCATTCGAGAAGAATGATCCTGCAATCCTCGATGAGGTGCTGGCCAGGGACTGGAGGGACATTCCGCCCGCGCCGGCCCAGCCGCCGGGAGCGGAAGGCGCGAAACAGATTCTCGTTGAACTTTGGACGACCTTCCCGGACCTGAGCATCAAGATCGAAGATATTCTCCAGGATGGTAACAAGGTCGTCGTTCGCTCCGTGATCTCCGGTACGCAGAAAGGCCCCTTCTTGGGGTATCGGGCGAAAAACCGGAGAATGACAATCCAGGCGGTGGATATTCACGAGGTCAAAGACGGTAAAATTGCCCAAACGTGGCACACCGAGGATTGGATGACCGGATTGCATCAAATGGGAATTCTAGGCAAGTAACATTTGGCGAAAGCAATTACCATGAATGGCACATCAATAGTCCCGGCTGATTTCAAAGAGAGAGTTGTCCTCGTCACGGGTGCGGGATCCGGCATCGGTCGAGAGGCAGCGCGGGCGTTCGCTGCCCGCGGAGGGCTCGTGTATGGCGCGGATCTCAACGAACGCGGTTTGGCTGAAACTAAGGATCTGATCGAACAGGCCGGAGGCAAGGTCCGCGTGGCACGCGTCGATGTGTCAGACGAAAAGGAAGTCGCAGCCTTCCTGGCCCGGATAAACAGGGAGACAGGCCGGTTGGATGTTGCCTTCAACAATGCGGGCATTACAGGCGGAGCCCATCTCATTGAGGATTATCCGACCACTGATTTTGAAAAGGTCCTGCAGGTCAATCTTCGCAGTGTCTTTCTCGGTATGAAGTATGAACTGCCGATGATGAAGCGAGGTGGTGGAGGTGCGATTTGCAACACCGCGTCGGTAGCTGCATTGACCGGCCCGGGGGGGATGTGTGCGTATGCCGCTTCGAAATGTGGCGTTCATGGTCTCACCCGGGTAGCCGCCATCGAATATTCCGCACATAACATTCGCGTCAACACTCTGGCGCCCGGTTGGACGGAAACTCCGATGGTCGTTGCCAATAGCGCGCAAAATCCCGGCTTTGCTGCGCACGCCACTTCAGCCATTCCAGCAAAGCGCGGGGGCCAGCCAGGGGAAGTCGCCGCTGCCGCTGTCTGGTTGTGCTCACCCGAAGCCAGTTATGTATTCGGTCAAATGCTGGTTGTGGACGGTGGCATGACAGTCGGGGGATTCGAATATATCGAAAAGTGAACCATTTTGATCATCTGATTTGCGTCCGACTCACCGACTTCTTCTCGGCGGCCCCATTTAAAACATTGAACCTTTGCCGTCGTTCCATGATCGAATCCGTTGTGATTCGCTTCAGACGTTCCCATTTTATAATGTGGGCGATTGCCTTCGTCCTGGCGTTGACTGCTTTCGTCGCACGATGGGGCATCCCGCATAATTCCCCCAAACGCCAACCAATCCAGTTCTGCGATGTGGCTTCTGGACACGTTCTTGGTTCAATCCATGGACCTTCGGTTGGCCTGTGGAATTCAAGCGACAGAGCTGTTTTTCTGGAATTCTCTGTCGAAACTAATGAAGGAGGTAAATGGAATCGAATGACGGGCGGTTTCGGTGTTGAAGGAGATTGCCGGTTGGAACCGGGCCAGGCGAGGAATTTTACCGTGCAACCTTTTGGGGGCGCGATTCCCGAAGGATCTTCCTGGAAGATTCGAATCCAAGCCAGACCCGAATTGAAGGGGGTGGCTGCCTTGCCTATGTGGTTCAACGCTGTTAAGACTCCCGCTATCAGAAAGGCGTATAAAAGTATTTGGAGAATTGCTCCGTTTGGAACAGGGGTTGTCTGGGGACCGCCCGAAGGCGAGTTAATTAGCGATGAGATTCGGTAAGAGTCGGTCTGAAAATGCGGAATTGTACATCTGAAGGGATTTTTGGTGGCTGTCGAGGCGGTTCGGCGAGTGCATCCCCGCAGCGGGCTGTGCTCGCTGAACCAACGAAGACAGACGCCAAAAGGTTCGAAGAGGTGCGAATCCTCATTTTCAGACAGACTCTAAGTCGAATTAGCCCCGGTTTTTTCACGGATTTAAGCGCGTCTTCAATGACCTGTTTTCGGAAAAGAGAACATGAAAACAATGGCAGAAACGAGTTGGGCATGTTTTCAGCGGGACGTAAACACGCTTTCTCTTTCCTAACCCTTTCGCTTCGCTAACCTTCGTCGGTGCTCAGATTTGTGCTTATTTCGACCTTCGTTCTTTCAGTTTTCGGGTCGCGCCTGAAGGTCGCGAGCGCTCCCGCGGTTCTTCCTAATGACGTGTATGTTTGGCAACGACTTTGGACACCGCCATTGAACGAATCAATTCTGTCGCACGCCACGAACTTCTCCGAATTCATCGCACTCCACACCGAGGTGGCATGGAAGCAACGGCTGCTCGATCCCATTCACGTTTCGTTGGATTATGAAACTCTTCGAAAATCGGGAAGCCGGATTGGGCTCGCCCTGCGCATCGCCACTTTCAGCGGCCCATTCAATGCGACCAACGAAACAACCCGGGGGCTGATCGCGATCGCTCGATCACTCCTCGCTGAAGCTCAAACCAACCATATTCCTGTTGCAGAACTGCAAATGGATTTCGATTGCCCCGAATCGAAACTGGACGGATTCGCCGTTTGGGTCGGTGAAATTCGCAAATCCATTGAGCCAATCCCGCTGACGATTACCGCCTTGCCGAGTTGGCTCAAGCATGCCGGTTTCAAACGATTGGTGAATAACACCGACGGTTTTGTTCTACAGGTTCACTCCCTTAAAAAGCCAGGACGCCCGGACGATCCTTTTACTTTGTGCGATCCGCGGGTTGCTCTGGAAGCGGTTGAACGGGCCGGACAATGCGGCGTTCCTTTTCGAGTGGCACTTCCGACCTACGGGTATCTGCTCGCATTTAATCCAGCGGGCGAATTTCGGGGGCTTTCGGCGGAAGGGTTCGCTAAAAAGTTCCCGGAGGGTTCGATCTTGCGTGAAGTTCGAGCACAACCGAACGAAATATCGCAACTGGTTCGCGAATGGGAACAACGTCACCCCACTGAATTGCGTGGAATCATTTGGTATCGGCTCCCCGCGGCCGGCGATCAATTGAACTGGTCGTGGCCCACTTTGGCATCAGTGATGGCAGGGAAGAACCCCCAGGCGCGCTTGCGGAGCGAATCGCGTAAATCCGATTCAGGTTTGTTCGAAATTGATTTGATTAATGATGGGGATGGGGACTATCAAGGAGACGTTCGAGTGGAAGGGCAATGGAAATCGGCACGCCTCGTGGCCAGTGATGGCTGGCTTGGTTTTGAATGCCTTGAGAAGGGCTCGAACACTATCGATTTTGTGAACCCCAAATACCGAATTTCCGCAGGCGAACGCCGCACGGTTGGCTGGTTCCGTTTAAGCAAAGATTCCGAGGTGCAAATTGAAACCCATCCGTAGAATTGTTCTTCTATTTGGTCTGCTGAGCGGAATGTGGTCGCTCATGGCATGTGGACCTTGGTTCCCCAATAGTCTTTTAGACAACGGCGATGAGGCAGTTTTGGCGGCGCCGTATGCCAGCTTTTTTCGCGAAATCGAGCGCATGCAACTTGTTTCTTCGGCACATGCGGCCCGCCCGCTCACGAACACCCAATCGTACGCGGAACAGGCAGCCGAAGCCGATCTAAAAGACTTGCGAAACGCACTCTGGAAAAAAGGGGTCCCGTTGGAAACCCGAGTCGCTTTGGTAAAGTCCTATCAGGCCGAACGCTCCAAACTAATAGAAAAAAAGCCGGAAGGTGCGGAGCATAAACCTGTGATCCCTCCTGACGAAAATCAGGAGCCGGCCTCGGTAGCCGAGCTTCCAGCAGGAATTCCAGTCGAATTCGCCGATTATTTTCGCGGCGCCATCGCCTGGGCATCCGGCGACACAAACGCCGCCGTCGCGGCTTGGAAAGCGTTGCTCGCTCGCCCCCGCGAAGAGCGGTCCTGCAAATCGACCTGGGCTGCCTTTATGATTGGCAAGACTTTGATTTCGTCTGATCCCGAAAAAGCGCGCGACCATTTTCAGCGAGTGCGATCACTCACTCTGGATGGGGCTTCTGACTCGCTCGGTTTGGCCGCCGCGAGCCTGGGATGGGAGGCTAAAACCTATTATGCGCAAGACGATCTGCTCCCAGCGACCGAACTCTATCTGGAACAGGCAGCAGCGGGAGACCATTCAGCAATTGTATCGCTCCATTGGGTGGCCGCGAAAGTCATTAAACAGGGTGGGGCGCGGATGGAACAATTTGCGCGCCATCCTAAAGCTCAAAGGGTCATCACCGCCTATTTGTTGGATGGGCACAACGCAGGGAATGAACCAGAAGGCTTTTTGCCCGACTCCAATAGAATGGCTCAATGGCTGACTGCAGTTGAAGCGAGCGGAACCGCAAGTGTTGTCGCGGGTGAACAACTGGCTCTGGTCGCGTACCGCTGCGGCAACACCGAGCGCGCCAAACGCTGGCTGAAATTCGCCGGAAACACTCCCGTTACCCAATGGCTTCAGGCGAAGATATTGCTTCGGGAAGGAAAAATCGATCAGGCGGCCACTCTGCTCGCGCGCGTTTCCCATTCGTTTCCACTCGCTCCTGTTGATGCGATCGAGCGGAAAAATGGCACCTTCAAGGATAGTCTTTTTATGGATTTTTTGGATACAGACCCCGGCTCCTGGCGCACCGGCTCGGACCAGCTTTGGGGGGAATTGGGCGCGATCCGTCTGGCCCGCCGCGAATATTGCGAATCACTGGAGGCGCTGCTGCGCGCTGGCTTCTGGAATGACGCTGCCTATGTCGCCGAACGAGTCCTGACACTTGACGAATTGAAGAAATTCGTAGACCAACGCTGGTCCGTCGATCCCGAATTGCGAAAGCCGGAACTCGACGAGGATTTGAGCGATGCACAGCGGGCCTTTCGAGTCCGTCTCTCCTCGACACGCCAAAGCCTTCGATCTCTTCTTGCCCGCCGTCTCACTCGGATGAATCGAGGCCTGGAAGCGCGCGTTTATTTCCCGGAGGAACTTCTTCCGCATTATAACTCGTTAATGACTGCTTTGGACGCCGGAAACGATGAAGGGAAACCAGCCGAAGAACGCTCACAACAACTCATGGCCGCCGCCCGAATCGCCCGGCATCAAGGCATGGAATTGATGGCGACGGAGCTGGGTCCGGACTATGCCATTCACGGAGGCGCTTACGAAGTAGGCCTTTCTCCAACAAATCGATTGCGCTTTCACAAGGGGGTCGATGCTTCCGGTGTTGAAAAAGAAGTTCCCGTTACTTTACGCCCGAGCAACGATGAACTGCGCCGCGCAAATGACGAACCAGCCGACCCCTGCGTTCGTTTTCATTATCGTTACGTGGCCGCTGACCTGGGCTGGGCCGCTGCTCATCTCCTTCCCGACAATACTGACGCGAAGGCCCGAATCCTTTGCGAGGTGGGCACCTGGATCAAATACCTCGACCCGGTATCCGCAGACCGTTTTTACAAAGAGCTCGTCCGCAAATGCCGCAAAACAACCGTTGGTCAGTTGGCTGATGCTATTCGCTGGTTTCCATCCTTGGACGAGGACGGCAACCTGAGTCCAAAACAACCCAGCCCTCGCAATCGGGAAAGTCGCGCGGAACCCGTTCCTGATGAGCGCGACGATCCGTCTGGAAGTGGAGTCAGTCAGTAAGGCATTCTAAAAGAGGCGATTTTTTCCGTCACGGCCCTCACCCAACGAGCGCCCCTGGGCAGCCCCAGGAGTGCGCGATTGCGAAATAAGGGTTCAATCCAGCTTGGTGAAGTTCTGTGGAAGGCTCTTTTCTCCCGCGAGAGGACATCAGAGAGCTCGATCAAAACCGGGGCAACATCAAGCCCCAAACTCGTAGCAAACGAGGTAACGAGGCTCCAATTTTCCGCGCACCCCCTGCAAATTCGATCGGAAACAAATGAAGAACTGAAAGCCTGCTGGTTCAGATAGCAAACTCCGGAGGAGTATGGACATTTGTGACAACCGAACTCATGTTGAGGATCTGAAAAATCAGTCAGCCTTAAATCTGAAAAAGCCAAACGGTTGGCCGTTGGAAGGTCTATAAACCTGTTCCAAA
>JAQGOX010000266.1 GCA_028293365.1 Verrucomicrobiales bacterium
TGAACATTCTAAAACTGGCCCGTTTTCCCGGACTATTGCACACTCAATACGTATCTGAAAATGGCTGTTTAGACATACCGCCGAACGAGTCAAAAACGTTCTGCGTGGCTGGTTGGACACAGAATCACATCGTTTTAAAGTTCATCGACCAGCCCGGAATTATTCAAAATATTGAGCCGCCGATGAATTTTGAGTTCACAGTTGAATTGAGGGTTACCGGAGAAGCGGCCGTTCCGGACTCAATTCCACTCCTGTTCAAATGGGATAATCAAAACAGGATGCTTCCGGCTGAACGAGCCACTCAATCTTGATCGGCCAGAATGGTATTACACAAGGCCGCAACTTCTCGGTCGATTATTCCGTAGATATTCTCAAAATGTGCTGAGCCGCAAATCCCTACTTTTGAATTGTTGTACACGGTGGCCAACATAGGGGTGAATCGGTAGGTGAACCGGAAACAGTAATGATTCAACTCAAACCGAATTCAATCGATGTTGCTATGTTTCTCGCAGGGACAAACGCAGTCCGGGTGACAAACAATCAACCAATCGGACCAATTCGAATTTTATTGAGAACCGAAAAGGAGGTGATTTTTACCCAACCGATTGAAAAGGGAAAAACGAACCAATTCCGAGCGCAAATGCTCAGCGCTGATTTGGTTCAAGCTATTGTCTTCCAATAAACATTTATCGAATGCCAAGGCTGGTTTGGCCTAAACGCCGTTCGACATAAAATGTATACGGCAAGTTTTCCAAACTTTCTCGGCCGGTAAGAGGGAGGAAACGTTTGCGCCCAATGATTCTGCCAGTAAAATCAATTCAAAATCAGCAGCGCATCGACTTCCGGATTCAATTTTTGCAATAACGTTTCGAGTAATGTCCCAACCTCGTCTTTGACTTATTGCCGCCAATTCCATTTGCGACAGGCCTTTTTCATGGCGAATCTTCTAAAGCTGGGCTCCAATCAAATTTCGGGGGTCTTTTTATTTGGCCGCTTTCGGCACTTGACACTAGAGGGCATCAGGGCGTGAATGTGTGCCGTTCTTATTACTTGGTATCTTCATATATGGGGCCTGTTATCAATTCGCTTGCCAAACTTGACCACCCAAGACAGATTTCCGCTTCGATGTTTTTTGTGATACATCGTAGCTCGGGTGTCGGTGAAGTTGCTCATTCGGATCAACTACGCAAAAGTCAATTTGATGTTGATCTGGTATCCGTAAAGCATTGATAGTCAATTTTGTGTGGGGTCGTAGCTCAGTTGGTAGAGCGTCTCGTTCGCAATGAGAAGGTCGCAGGTTCGATTCCTGTCGGCTCCACCATTTTTCCAAATTAGCAGTCGCAGCAGGTGTAACCCGGGTGACCCGGCTTTTGTTGCTCTATTCACCGCCAGAGCAGCTCAAATTGTGGTGAATGCATTCAATGCGCGGTCGTCAGACTTACTTCTATTTGGGCTCCCATTTAATGACCGGCCTCGATAGGCTCTGATCGATCTAAACATCGTGGCACAATTCAATTACATAGCTCTCGATCTGCGAGGGAAACAGATATCCGGATCTTTGGATGCGGAAACGGAGTCGATTGCGGTCCGATTATTGGATGAAAAAGGTCTGTCCGCGCTTTCAGTTACGAGTCAGGGAGCGATTGAACAGCGGAAGAAACGAGGAAAGGTTCGGCGGCGGGATATTGGAGTCTTGTATGGGCAACTGGCTGACTTGCTTGGCTCAGGCGTGCCTCTATTGCGGGCATTCGATTCGCTAATCAAATCGCCTTCGAGCCTTGCGCAAAAAGAATTACTTCAGGAGATACGAGCGAGTATCGCGGAAGGGAAAACGCTTACGGATTCGCTTAAAATCTATCCCGAAACCTTTCCGGTTTTACATACAGCGATGATCCAGGCGGGTGAGCGTGCGGCGTTCCTGGAGGATGTGCTGCGAAGTTTGAGCGGGTTTTTGGAGCGTTTGGACGAACTGCAAAGCAAAGTCACCGGTGCGTTGATTTACCCTGCTTTGCTTTCTTTGCTCGGGGGCTCGGTTATGATTGGCGCACTCGTTTTCTTTGTTCCGAAATTCGAACCATTGCTGGCGAGCACCAAAAAGCCATTGCCCACCCAGATTCTTTTGGGCGCGAGCGTGGCGGTTCGGAGCTATTGGTATTTACTCATACTAGCGCTGGCGGCGATCGGAGGGTTTATCTGGTTGAACCTGAAAAGCGATGCGGCCAGACGACGGTTGGAGCGGTGGAGGTTGAAGATACCGGTGGTGGGAAGCGCACTCCGACTCGTAGCGATCACTCGTTTTTGTCGAATTCTCGGGACGATGCTGCTGAACGGGGTGCCTCTCCTTCAGGCCCTTAAGATCAGTAAGGATGCCACAGGTTCGAGGATCTTGAGTGAACGGATCGCGGAAGCAACTGAAGCAGTTCGCGAAGGTAAACGTTTGTCAGAACCCCTTGGGATCGGAGGCTTTTTTCCGGAACAGGTTCTGGCCATGATCGCAGTGGCTGAGGAATCGAACAAGCTCGACAAGGTGCTGGTCCAGATCGCGGATACGGTTGAGCGGAGGACG
Organism: Verrucomicrobiales bacterium; assembly: GCA_028293365.1. Taxonomy (GTDB): domain Bacteria; phylum Verrucomicrobiota; class Verrucomicrobiia; order Limisphaerales; family SXQI01; genus JAQGOX01. Next base: position 2,567 of record JAQGOX010000266.1, read on the forward strand.
AATCGGCAAGTGGATCAGGCCGTTCGGTTGATTGAACCGGTAATCCTGGTTTTGGTGGCGGTGGGAATTGGCTTTTTAGCTTTGGGGCTGCTTCTGCCAATTTTTACCATGGCAAGCGCACTTGGTTCGAAGTAATATAGTGGACGGTAGAGGTGAGCGGCACACTCGATTTATCGAATGTTTCACCTCCCGTCTGCGTCATGAAGAGCACATAGTCAGATTATCATGTTTACGAAAAAATTAATGGTCCAGCGACGTCGAAGCGCGTCGGGATTTACACTTATCGAAATCCTGCTGGTGATCGTGATCATCATGCTGCTTGCCGCAGCGTTGGTGGTGTTCGTGTTGCCGCAACAGAAAGGGGCGGAAAAGAATACAACTCGCTTGTTATTAAGCCAGGTTGCAACCGCGCTGGACACTTATCGCCTTAATATGGGGCATTACCCGACCGAACAGGAAGGCGGGCTGGATGCTTTGGTCAAGAAACCGAACTTTGATAACGAAAAGATGGGTGAAAAATGGCAGGGGCCCTATGTGAAACCGGGGACGAAACTTGATGATCCCTGGGGTTTCGCGATCAAATACGAGCTGGCCGAGAAAACGGGGGACGACGAAACCAAGGGCGCGCTTCCCTACAAACTTTACTCCGTTGGTCCTGATGGCCAGCCAGATACCGATGACGACGTCAAACTCGCCACAGATACCGACAAAGATGGTTCTCTGAAAAAGGAATAGCCGAACTTATGCAGACGCGCACTGGCACTGGCCGGGGTTCGGGTGCTGGTGGGGCGTTTACGCTGGTGGAGCTGCTGCTGAGTATCACGCTCCTGCTGCTTCTGATCAGCGCCCTCGTCTTTAATTTCGCCGGTATGCGGCGGGGGGCGGGGCTACAGGAGGGGGAGACTCAAGTGGAAGCCTTGCTCCGTTTTGCGCGCGGGTATGCCGCCACCTCGGGACGGCTGGTCCAGATTCGGCTTACAAATGAAGTCACGGAAGGAACCAACCTCGTGTTTTCAATGGTTTCAGAAATCGATTCGATTCATAATCCCGGCTATTTCGAACCGGTTTTTGAAGCCGCACCCTACCTGGACCAAATTGCGTCCCTGATCAACGTGACCGGTTTTCGATTGGTAGACGAGGCGCAGCCGGTTGTTGATCTCGCCGCGACAAATAATGTCGAGCAAGTTGTTTCTTCCCTCGAATTGAGTCCGCCCATTTGTTTTTACCCGGATGGTTCGAGCGATTCTGCGGAGATTCGGATTATGTCGAGGGACGAAGAGGATACCCGCCGAATTGCGATAACGATGCGAGGCGAAATTGGCGGGGTGACGTATCGGTACGTTTCTGACGATCTCGAATCCGATGTATTAACGGATGCGCTTCCGGAGGGCCTGCCGTGAGACTATTCGGCGCATCAATTGCTCGAAGTCAAAGGCATCTGGTTTCAGGTGTGGTTTTGCTTGAGGTGATTTTGGCATTGGTTCTTTTCGTTGCCGCCGCGGCCATTCTGACTGCGACGATGAATACGTCGATGGCATCGGTCGAACGGCAAAAACTTTCCCTGCGAGCGGAGAATCTGGCTTCTTCTGTGCTGGCCGAAATGCAGCTTGGAGCAAGACCGGTTGAGTCCGCCAGCGCGATAGTTTTTGAACCGCCCTTCGACGATTGGAGCGGTGAAATAGCAGTTACGCCAACCGAGACCGAGGGTGGGTCGGCGAGCCAGCTAAGCCTGGTAGAGGTCGTGGTGCGACATAAAGGTACGCCAATGGTGCAACGTCAATCACAACTGCTCAACCTTTCAAGCGGCAAGTCGGAAGGTGCAAGTTCATCGGACATCGAATGAATCTAACGATCCGACAGCGCACGATCCTGGCTTTCACTCTGGTTGAAGTGGTGCTGGCCATTGGTATTTCGGTGGGTCTGATGTTTGTCGCACTTTTTTTCTATAGCCAGTGCGCGAATCTGCGAACGCAATTGATCGACGAGTCCGAGAGAATCGGAACGCTGCGGCTTCTGCTGCAGAAGATGACAGCCGATCTTCGGTCTGCCCAGGCGCAAGACCAATTTGGTTTTACCGGTGCTTCGAATTCGATCGAGTTCGTGAAATCGGGAGTGCTCCCATTGAGCAGTTGGAATGTCGGGTCGAACGCCCCCGTGCAGTTTCCGAGTGGCTTGTCACAGGTTAGCTACCAGTTAGTCAGCGGTGCGGATGGAACCAATCTGGTGAGTCTTGGAATTGCGCATCGGGAAACTCCGTTAAATGTATTGTTGAAAACGAGCCCGGCGGCGCAAACCGAAGCTGTTGCGAGTGCGACCAATTATATTACGAGCAGTGGAACGAACGGAGCAATGAGCACAAATGTTGCTGGCTTGCTGACCGATAAAATTCATACAATGCAATTTCGGTATTGGGACGGAGCGACCTGGACTAATACCTGGGATGGAATGGTTCCTCCAGCCGGGGTGGAAATCATTTTGGCAACAGATGCGTTGGACCCGGCCGATACAAATGTCGAGATCTACCGCAGGGTGGTGGTAATTCCAGGCGGAGCGAAAACTAAAACACAAGCTGATGAAGAGAGCACGCTAACCGCGAAACTGTAATGACCACTCGAAACTCCAGCGCAACACGGAATAAAACCGGGGGATTTATCCTCGTGGCCGTGCTTGTGATCGTAATGCTCGGATCGATGGTGGCGATGAGTCTTTTGTTCCGGTTACAAGCGGAAGAACACGCCAGCGCGGCGGGCGCGGATAGCGAACAGGCCTGGCTCGCCGCGATGAGCGGCGTGGAAGAAGCATTCCGCCTGGCGGCGGCGAAACCCGGGGCGAAGGAGTGGCAGGATAATCCCCATGCGTTTAAGGACCGATTTGTTTGCGATACTGGCAGTGAGCGCTGGTATTTCACGCTGTACAGCAAAGGCGACGAGGATTCGCTGGAGCCGCTTCGATACGGCCTCACGGATGAAGCGAGCAAGTTAAATTTGAATACGGCAACTGAAGCTGTACTTTTGCGGCTTCCGGGGATCGACCAAAATTTAATCGATGC
>JAQGOX010000823.1 GCA_028293365.1 Verrucomicrobiales bacterium
AGCTCATAGCAAAGCAAACTCGCTGATTTAGTCAGGTCATGGATTAAAATCGTTTTTCGAGCTGGAATCTCCGTGGTGTGATGGTCGATGACCACCCAATTTGCCCGATCGAGCCGCGCCTCGAAGGTCATGTCCGCCACCCAGGCGGCTTTTTCCGATAGAATGCGCTGTTTCCAATTATGATTGTGATAGGCCTCAAGTGGTGGTCGAAATCCGAACAGTTTTTGAGCAAGGCGTTGAAGCAGCAATCCGGATACGAAGCCGTCCAGATCACTTTCATGTGTGCAAATAACTTCAGGTTTGGGCAATACCACCATCAAACGAGTATAAAGAATAAATTGGCGACTGGAAAGGGCCGGGACATCGGGAAATTCCGAAACCTGCTTATTTACGGGCCGGGGTGTTGGGTGGAAGCGGCAAAGTCTCACCACCTCCCGTGCGCTTAGGCTGATAAATTCCCGGGCCGAGATTACGCAACGGATCGCGGTTCTGGCGCTCCTGCCAGATGCGGAGCCCGGCTACTCCGGCGATAATCAGGATGATTAACAAAACCGCGGGAAGGGCTATCCGCCAGTTGAGTTTGGAAAGCTGCAGCATCAAATAGTCGACCATTCCGCGGGATTCGCCGGTTAATCTGGGTGCGACCTTGAACTTTTTGATTTGAGACAATTCCGCATCCACGTCCGCTACCAGTTTTTGTGGATCGAGTTTTACGGTCGCGGCGATGGTTCGTGCGAAGCCGCGGATATAGACCGGGGCGGAGAAAACATTGTAATCGCCTTCCTCCAAAGCTCGGACATGGTCGGTCCGAATCTTGGTCATGTCAGCCAACTGGCTAACCGTTAAACCTCGAGCTTCGCGAGCCTGCCGTAATTGTTCTGCGACCGTGGGCATGATGCAAAGGAGCAATACCTAAATAAAACGCGGGCTACAATCATCATATTCAATAAGATCGCAGAATTGAGCCCCTCCGGCTGGCCGCTCGCGCTGCATCGACACCGGTAAACCTGGTTAATTGGCCGACGTACCGGCGCCTTCAACATCCAAATCAATCAGAATATCGCGTGGCTCGGCTCCTTTATTCGGCCCCACAATTCCGCGGTTTTCAAGTTCGTCCATGATGCGAGCCGCACGCGTGTACCCAAGCCGAAGTCGTCTTTGCATCAGCGAAACACTGGCCTTTTGCTCGCTGCGAATGATCTCAATACACTGTTGGATCAGCTCTTCATCTTCGTCACATCCGCTTTCGTCACCGGAAGGGGGAGCCGGCTTCGAAAGCTGTTTATGGATTTCAACTTCGTAACTGGGCTTCGCCTGTTTGGCGATCGAATCGACGACTGTTTGAATCTCCTGGTCGGTGATGAGCACACCCTGTGCGCGTATGAGGCGAGCTGAACCGGGTGGCAAATAGAGCATGTCGCCTTTACCCAGTAATTTGTCCGCGCCCATGGCATCCAGAATCGTGCGGGAATCGACCTTTGCAGCGACCTGGAAAGCGATACGCGCCGGGATGTTCGCTTTGATAACACCGGTGATAACATCGACACTCGGGCGTTGCGTCGCGACGATGCAATGAATTCCAGCCGCTCGCGCCATCTGGGTGATGCGCGCAATCGCCATTTCCACATCCGCGGGGGCGACAAGCATGAGATCCGCCAATTCGTCGATAATCACCACGACATAGCTGAGCTTCTCGGGAATGATGATATCGTCTTCGCGAGGAACCACGATCTCTTCGTCCAGTTCCACGGCAAAACCTTCGGAAGTGGCTTCCACTTTTTCCTTTTTTGCCATCAAAGGCAGTTCCGGCTCCGCAGGCGGAATCGGCTTGTCCCTGGGACGTTCGTTGAACGACTTGATATTGCGGACCCCTACTTTGGCGAAAATTTGATAGCGCTTCTCCATTTCGTTAACCACCCAGCGCAGGGCGAGAATTACTTTCTTCGGATCTGTGACAACGGGAACGACCAAATGGGGCAGCGCATTGTATTGCTGCAATTCGACGACTTTGGGATCGATCATCACGAATCGCAGCTCTTCCGGCGAGAATCGATAGAGTAACGAAGCGATGATCGAATTGATGCAAACCGATTTGCCCGAACCGGTGCTGCCTGCGATGAGCAAGTGGGGCATTTCCGCGAGATCGGCGATAATGGGATGGCCATAAACATCTTTCCCAAGCGCGAGCGGTATCTTGCATTTGGTGTTGTGCCATTCTTCAGATTCGAGCAGGTCCCGCATGATGACCTTTGTCTTGATCAGATTTGGGACTTCAACGCCCACGGAGCTTTTACCGGGCACAGGGGCAAGAATATTGATTCGCTCCGCCTTTAAAGCGGCAGCGATATTATTGCCTAATGCGCTGATCTTTTCGAGCCGTACGCCGGGAGCAGGATGCAACTCGTAGCGGGTGATGGTGGGGCCTTTCGTGATATCGCCCAAGGCAACATCAATATCAAACTGCGCAAGAGTGCTCTGCATGAGGCGGGCGTTGGCCATCAGCTCTTCTTTGGATTCGGTCGGCCGCACCGTCGTGTCCGGCAAATTCAGGAAATTGAGGACGGGTAATTGGTAGTTACCAATTTTCGGAGTGGACGCGACCGTGATCGGTTTTGGTCTCTTGGGCTGAAGCTTCGGCTTCGGGGGGGCTCCTGTCGTGTCAGTGATGCTCGGCGAATCGGCTTTTAGAGAGGCTGGATCAGCGGGTTTGGAAGCTTCGTCCGGGGCATTCTTGTCCGACTTTCCCAATATATCTTTAGTGCTGGCGGCCGCGATCTCGCGAGCGCTTATCACCTCACCCAGGGCGATTTCCGGGACCGCCTCAATTTCACGCTCCGGAGGGTCGTTGCGTCCCTTCTTTCGAGCCTGGGGAATACTTAGGTCACGCACGGTAGGTTCGGGGACGGGTTGCAGGTCCGCGCCAAGGCCGGAGCGTTC
>JAQGOX010000345.1 GCA_028293365.1 Verrucomicrobiales bacterium
TCTAAGGCGGCATTCATTGCCTTGGTGGCATCGCAATGTGAAGGCCAATCTCTCTGGAAAGAAACATCCGTCGCCATTACTTCTGACAAAAAGGCCCAGAAGGTCGGGGATATTCTCACGATTTTAGTTCAGGAGAACGCGACTGCCACGAAAGACAACAGCACTCAGACGGCGAAAAGTTCTGGAGCTGATATGGGAATCAGCAGCTTTCTTTACGGCCCAGGTGCGAGCGGGCTATTGACCAAAGGAGGACAGTACCCTGCTCTCAAATTTAGCGGAAAGACCGATTTCACAGGCGGTGGGAAAATAAATAATTCAGAGGCAATTACAGCGCGGATCGCGGTTCGCGTAATGGATGTGCTGCCCAACGGCACTCTGATTATTGAAGGCAGCCGCCACACATCCTTCTCGGGGGAGAGTCAGGACGCCGTGCTGCGCGGAAGTGTGCGAATCGAAGATATCACCGCCAATAATACCGTTTTCAGCTACAACGTCGCCGACGCAAGCATTAAATACATATCAAAAGGTACCGTATCGAACGTACAGAAGAAAGGTTGGTTCACGCGTGCCCTTGATAAAATTAACCCATTTTGACATGCGTTGTTTTCGTCGCAGTCTAGCGTTGATTCTTTTCGTCTTTGTCGTCTGCTGTAATCGTCCCGCGGACGGCGAGATCGGCGTCCGCATTAAAGATCTCGTAATGGTGGGAGGCGCTCGGGATAACCAGCTTTCCGGATTTGGTCTTGTGGTTGGATTAGCGAATGACGGCGATAAAGATCCCGTTTACACCGTTCAAAGTGTGGCCAATATGCTTCAGCGCTATGGTATCCATCTGCCGGCTTCCACGCTTTCCTCGAAAAATATCGCCGCGGTTATCGTCACTGCAGACATTCACGCATTCGTAAAAAATGGTTCACGCCTGGATGTCACGGTCTCGGCCATGGGCGATGCCAAGAGTCTCCAGGGCGGAGTTCTCTTGCAAACGCCTCTATTCGGCGCTGATGGGAAAACCTATGCAGTTGCTCAAGGAGCCCTGGCGGTTGGTGGTTTTATTGGTGGGAATTCGGGGGGGGGCGGAGCGACGGTGCAAAAGAACCATCCGACGGTTGCCCAGATTTCCAGCGGAGCGCTAGTCGAAAAAGAAATTCCGACCCAGATTGTGCATGATAATCAGATTCAATTATTGCTTCGCGAACCGGATTTCACTTCGGCTGCTCGTATGGCGCAAACGATTAATGACGCTTTTCCGGGGAGCGCCGAAGCGAGTGATCCGACCATGGTTCGTGTAAAACTTCCTCAAGGCTCAGAAAAGTCTCCGGTCGCCTTTGTGGCTCGCCTTGAGGCGCTGGAGATGATTCCAGACACCAGCGCGCGAATTATCATCAATGAACGCACCGGAACAATTGTCGCCACATCGCGAATTGCCATCTCGGCCTGTGCCGTTTCGCATGGAGAGCTTACCATCAGCATTGCCTCCAGTCTGGATGTCTCGCAACCGGCTCCAGCGAGTCAGGGAGGGAAAACGGTGGTAACGCCGCGCACCGATACGAAAGTGGTTGAGCCTAAAGGCGCTTTGCTCGCGCTGTCGGAAATGCCCACAATTGAAAAAGTTGCCTCAGGTTTGAACGCCATTGGTGTTTCTCCGCGCGACATGATGTCCATCTTCCAGGCCATGAAACAAGCCGGGGCATTGCAGGCGGAATTGATCTTAAGATAGTATGGAGATCTCGAACCTTCAGCGGCATGTCAAGGCGACCGATCTTCCATTGGATCAGCTTGCCTCGAATCATAATGTGCCCGAGCCGGAAAAAGTCAAAGAAGTCAGCCGCCAATTCGAAGCCGTCCTTTTGCGTCAGATTCTCGCGGATGCCAACAAGCCGCTGTTTGGGTCTCCTTTAATCAAGAATTCAGCCACCAGTGCCATTTACCAGGACATGATTACCAATCAACTTGCCGAACAGGTCAGCCGGTCAGGATCGTTCGGCCTCGCCACTAGTTTAAGCCATCAGCTCGGCCATGAGCTTCACGCCGAGCAAAACGCTCAGGAATATTCGACCGTGGGATCATCGTCGCAACTTAAGAGCGCTGCGGAATAGCAAAATGAAAATGATTATAGAGAATTTAGTGCGAGCGTTGCGGGAGGAATTACAGGATTACGGCGAGTTGCTCGCGCGACTTGACGAAGAACAGGCGTGCGTGTTACGCCGGGCCCCTGATGGCCTTCTTTCGGCAGTGGATTCGATCGAAGAACAGTCGTTAACCGTGCAGAGATCCCGGGCTTCCCGCGAGGAGTGTCGCAACTTGCTGGCTTCCGAATTGAATCTCCCGCCGGACGCCAGTTTTAAGGCGCTGATTGAGGCGCTGCCCGCGGACTATCGTCCACTTGTTTCGGCTCTAATGGATGAGAATAATGAACTTCTTCGGCGGGTCCAGCAGCGCGCCCGGCAAAATCATTTGCTCCTCTCGCGGTCGGTGCAACTAATGCAAAGCTTTCTCGGAACCCTTTTCCAGGTAGGTCATGGTTCAACTTACGATCAATCTGGAGGCGCTTATCGGCCGCTTGCTGCCTCCCACTCTTTATACGAGGCGGTCGGCTAAAAATTATGCTCGGACTCTTTGGAGCTTTGGATTTGGGCGCTCGCTCGTTGCGGACACAACAGCAGGGCGTTGAAGTGGCTGGTCATAACCTTGCCAATGTCAACAATCCCGCCTACGCCCGGCAGCGCGTTTCGATTTCTACCGCATCCTCCATCTCGTCCTCGATCGGTCCGCAAGGTAGCGGGGCCGAAGCTGTAGCAATCGTACGCGTCCGTAGCAGCCTGCTTGACCAACAAATTCAAACCGAAACCAGCGTAAACAGTGCATTGACCGCCCGTCAAAGCGCATTGGAAGATGCCCAAAGCCGATTGGGCGAACGCATCGGCAGTCAGGGAAATGTAACCGGCATTGATAGCTCAGCCAAAAATGGAATTGCGCAGGGGTTATCAAGTTTATTCACCGGTTTTCAAAGCTTGGCGGCGAGTCCGACCTCGGACACACAACGGGTGCTCGTAAGGGATAAGGCAATTGATCTCGCCAACAAGTTTAAGAGTACGGACCAACAGTTGGCTGACCTGGGGACATCGTTAAATGCGTCGGTCCAAAGCGGCGTGGATCAGGCGAATGGGCTCCTTAACGACATAGCGAGCTTAAATAAGCAAATAACGACCGCAGAGATCGGCGCACCGGGCGCGGCTAATGATTTGCGTGACCTGCTCCAACAAAAACAGGAGCAACTTTCCCAGTTTGTTCGGTTTGATTCCACCGAAGCAAGCAATGGTGCAGTCAATGTTACCATTGGCGGCGTATTGATGGTTTCGGGAAACACTCGAACGGATTCGTTGCAGACCTTTGATTCGGGAAATGGCCAATTGCTGGTGCGCACCGCGAGTGCGCCTGCCCAACTTGCTTTGGGCGCCGGGTCCATTGCTGGAGCTATTGAGGTGAGGGACACCGACGTGGCAGGGCTTCGCAAGGATTTAAATACGCTCGCCGCCGCGTTAATCACGCAAGTCAACGCGGTCCATGCCCAAGGTTTTGGATCGGACGGTACGACTGGCAATGATTTTTTTACAGGCACGGGCTCGAGCGATATTGGGGTGAATCCCGCGTTCAAGGATAAACCATCATTAATCCAGGCTTCCGACAATGCCACGGCGGCGGGCAATAATAAAATAGCTTTGGCCCTGGGCGCTCTGGCCGATGCTAAGCAACCGACTCTCGGTGATCAAACATTCCAACAAAGCTACGCTCAAACTGTTGCTGAGCTTGGACAAAAGCTTTCCTCCGCAAATAATCAATTGGCCGATCAACAAGCCGTCCAGACTATGCTGTCCCAACAGCGCGATTCGATTAGTGGAGTATCTGTCGATGAAGAGTTGACTGACCTGACAAAATTTCAAAAAGCATTTCAAGCTTCCGCACGACTGATTTCCACCGTTGACGATATGCTTGATACGATTATTAGCATGAAAAGATAACCTGTATTAAAATATGAGAATAACTGCAAATACTTTTCTGAATTCGCTCTCCAGCCAATTAAGCGTGCTCACCCAGCGGCAGAATCGTTTGCAAAGCCAGGCAGCAACAGGTCAGCGAATTCAAACAGCCGACGACGATCCCGCCGCCATGCAGCGTGTCCTAAACCTGCAAGCCGAGAGTGGACGCGTGGGCCAGTTGCAAAGTAACATCAGCCATCAACAGGATTTGGCTACGGCTTCATATTCGAGCATCATTTCGTTAAAGAAACTTTCGGACCGCGCCAGCGAAATTGCCACGTCCGTCGATGGTTTAAAATCGCCAAAAGATCTCGCAGTTTACGCGTCGGAAATCGATCAAATCCTCCAACAGGCGGTTTCGGTCGCCAACACTAAAAATCAGGGCGATTACCTGTTTGCGGGAACGAAAACCAATGCGGCACCTTTTGCAGTTTCTACCGATGCCAATGGCAAGATTACGTCAGTAGCCTACAATGGAAATCAGGATCTCGCAGCCGCGGAAGTCGTCGAGGGTGCAACCGTTTCAAGCCAGGTTCCTGGCGGAAATCCTACTGGCTCCGGCCCGCGGGGGCTTTTTTCAGACAGCGCCTCGGGATCGGATTTTTTTGCTCATTTGATTTCACTTCGAGATCATTTGAGCGCAGGCACGCCGGATGCGGTCACCGCAATTGAAACCGGGGATCGGCCCGGACTGGCGAAGGATGAGGATAACATCATATTTCAACTCAGCCAGAATGGCGCGGTTCAATCTCGGCTGGAGACTGCCGCAGCCAGCGCTAAAGATCGCCTTAGTGGCTTAAACATCCAAACCTCGAAGCAAACAAATGCCGACCTGGCGGACACGCTGGTTCGATTGAATCAGACCCAAAATGCTTATCAGGCTGCGCTTCAAAGTGCCGGAACGATTATGCATATCTCTCTGCTCGATTATTTGAGATAAGGTCTGCGTTTAGCTTTTCTACTCTAAAGCGGCCTGTGTCCTGCCTTAATCGACCCTAATCGGGTTGTGCTGTCTTCTCCACCTTTCCCTCCCGTTTCGGTTGCTTCAGATCAATCACTTCGACAGCAAGAAAATATGCCCTTGAGAACGGCAAAACTTGCCGACGGTTTTTTAAAAACCTTTAAAAACATGGGTTTTAAGGAGGTTTTGGCTCTGGCACGCCCCCTGCTATTGCTGTTTCGACGCATGAATAGCGAATTACAGATTGAGGAAAAAACTCCGGAATCGACAGGTCAGCTCGCGCTCCATTTGCCGCTTGGGTTGCTGGGATTTGAGAGGATCAAGAGGTATTTGCTAATCCCCGCCCCAGAGGCGGCTCCTTTTTATTGGCTCCAAATGGCTGGCGAGCCGAGCCTTGCATTTTTGGTTGTTCCGCCCGAAGGGTTGATTCCAAATTATTTTCCCGAAATCAGCAGTGATGATGTTGCTTTCCTAAAATTAAATGATTCTGCAGAAGCCGGAATCCTGAATATAGTAATTTTAAATCCTGGGGGACGAGCCACAGTTAATCTGAAAGGTCCCATTGTATTCAACCGCAAGACCCTTAAAGGCAAGCAAGTGATCCTGTCTAATGCGAATGATTTCGGGTTGAAACATCCGCTCCCTCTTGCCTCCTAAGTTTATGCTCATTCTCTCTCGTAAAACCAATGAGTCCATCGTGATTGATGGCCGAATTGTAGTCAAAATCGTCCGAGTGGATGGCGATGTGGTAAAAATCGGCATTGAAGCGCCCAGCGATGTTC
>JAQGOX010000358.1 GCA_028293365.1 Verrucomicrobiales bacterium
CGACCGCGAGGTCGTTGGTTCCGTCAGCATCAAAGTCCCCGGTTGCTAACGCGACGGCATACAAATCCAGAACTTGCGCCGGTTTGGTTGAAAATCGGCCGGAACTGGAGTTGCGATAAATCGCCACGCCGGTTGGATATCGTCCGACGATTAAATAGCCAAATCCGTCGCCATCCATATCTGTAAGCGACATAACGATAGGCCTCGCTCCAGAATGGAAAGTCTGTGTTTCTGAGAATTCAGCAGCGCAGGCTTTAAGAGCAACAGCGCTAAACCAGAAAAACAGCCTTAATAGCTTCATGGCAAAATAGCGTCTATCCGATTCTGGCATTAACGCTATTAAGCAAATACCTCTAAGGGCAAGAATAAACATTGCTCATACTTTCGAGAGGGTATGCTTAACTCAGAAAAACCGCCTCTGGTATACAGCCTGGGCGGTAAGATATCCCTGCCCGAATTCGCCCCAAAATCTCGCGTGTCCGACGTCTATCTGCAGATCTGGTCGCTGAGACCGTGTACGTATTTCATCCGACTGTCCTCAACTCTGGTTCCAAGACAAACTCCAATGGATTGGAATTATCGAGAGAGTGTGGGCGAGCCTCATTCGATACTCCCAATGAATATGAATCACGCGACTCCGGAGTACAAGACGATCACTTTAATCTTAGCCGATGAGGAAATTATTAAAGTCCCCGATTTTTCGAGCCCGGAAGAGAAGCAAGAGGCGGCGACTCAGATTCAGGCTCGATATTCGAACCAGTTCAATTCCATTGGCGAGGCGGATGATGACTCGATCTTTTTGGGATTATTGATATAGCGCGCCCACGCTATCCGAGATTACATTCATAGCCGCTACCCGGACAAAAACGCCAATGCCAGCCGACAGCCTAAAGTGGCTACAGTATTCGCTTGTCTTTTGGCCTCGGCTTCGTTGCTTACTCGTTTCGGATCGATTTGGATATGCGCCTCACCCGTTTATCGCCAAAGGCCCAAAATCCGGCACGTCTTAATCTCATCTTGAAAGCACATTGGAATTATCCGCCGGATTCACGACGATCTCGTCCGCGAACAACCATGCCTTTTCGCCTCTAGCCCGCCCAGCCGGAATGACTCCCAGGTTTTGGGCATGCACCCTCACAAATCGCGCCGTTTTGTTGGCGCCATCCGTTTCGATTCGTTTAATGAACGGATCGGGGTCTGTTTGCGGAATCGAGCCCCCAACAGAAGAGAGCGATTCGAAGTTTTGCCCGTCATTAGACACTGTGACCTCAACACTTTTCGGAATATAAATCCCCAAAGGAACGTTTTGCAGAAAGCAGACGGAGATTGTCGAAATCGATTGGGGTTTTCCGAGATCGATAGTCGCATCCAGATCCACGCCATGATAGCCCTGCCAGATTCCATCCAGAAAATCGAGAGAACCAAGCTGTCCATCCGTAAGCCCAGAAGGTCCGCCGCCAGGATAGTCGGAGGAGAACTTGTGGGCGAGCTTGATACTCTTTGCGAGGGCCGCATGTTGAGTTTTTTCGATATGCACCACCAACGCGGAATCGGGCAGCATTTGAGGACGCAGACGACCGAACTCTTCGGAGATGCGCGTGCTTTTGAGTAACTCCCAAAGAGAGGTTTTTTGCTGGCGCAATGCGAGGGTTGCAGCGATCCATGGCTGGGTCCAACCCGTTTCGATGCACCAGGGCCCCCAGGCCAGATCCGCGTTGCTCGCCCAATACTCCCAGCGGTGAAAATTAAAACCTCGGCACCAGGCTCCCGACAGCTCGGGATGATCTTTGGAAGAAACCTGAATGCGGCAGAGGAATTTAGCGAGCCGGTCCTCCGCATCAATGTAGGAGGGTTCCCCAGTAGCTAAAGCAGCCTCGTGGAGTCCTATCAATGCAAAGTTGCAGGTGTAGAGCAAGTCGGAAACTGGATCGCCATTGTTCTGAATCAGGCTTGCTTCGATGGTGCCATATTCTGCGTTTGAAGTGGTTCCCTGACCGCCATCTCCGATTGTTTCGCGAATAGCGCCAGAAGGATCCTGCAAGGCAATTAGATCGGTCGCGATCGTGCGCAGCCAGGCGCGATGTTCGGGTGTGTCTTCCACACGAATCATCCAGGCTAAAGCCAGTAGCAGCCGGGCACGTTCGAGCGAACCGCTTCGATTGCACCAGAACCAGTTCTTCGGATATCCAGCCATCATGATTCCGAGCCCGGTCCGGCTTCTTTCCAGGAGCGGTTCAAAATGGGTTTGATCATAAGCCCAAAAACAACAGGCCCAAAGCCAGCTTTCAAAGTGTGGGGAAAGCTTCACGGGAGAACCTTTCCAGTAGGATTCCCAGCCGCGATTCTGCAATGCTTCTTCCGAAAGGACCTCTTCACGAAAGCCACGCCGTCCGCTCGTGCGAAAATTTCCCAGGAGACAGCGCGTAATCGCTTCATTCCATCGGGCATCCTTCAAAGAGGCACCGGCAGCCGCAATGCCCAGGAGAGCCCGGGCGTTATCATCTCCCCAATAAAGATTGGGCGAATCGATTGACCAACCGGCCATACCATAGGAAGCCGATTGAGGGTCAGCTCTCGGACCCGAAGCGACGCCAGACTTGAGAAGATCATAGTCCAATAAGTTTCGGGCAATTTCTGAGTGCTGCTGGCTGTGTGGACCAGTGCGGTCGAGAGCCAGCAACATCGCGGTTTCAGCCATGACATCATGGCGTACCACATAACGCATCGCCTGGCTGCCATCGGTGCGAATGTTGGAGCTGTATCCTTCGATCAAGCCCAATGAGCCATCGCCGACAGGCCAGTCTGAGCCCGGACGTTCGTGGACGGTATCAAAATGAAGTGCCCATTTGAGCGCTTGATCGGGCCATTGGGCATTCCGAAGGATGCGCCCATGCACGACCCAATCAGCCGATTTTTGAAATGCCTTTAATTCGACGTCCGTGGGAAGTGGTTCAGTCGCGGTGTAGGAGGGGGTCACGGTCGGATTCCACTGCAGATTGACATCAGACTTCCCCAGACGATCCAGTATTGCCCGCCAGATGGACTGCCATGCCGCAGTGGGCAGATAGCGCCCGGTTACGAATTGGCTTAATTTCGTCGAAGCGACCAAAATTCCGCCCGGGGTCTGTTCAAACAATAATGGCGCCGAAGGCGTGTCCTTCAAGCCGAAGACCGCTACATCCACACCTGCAACCTTAGCAAGCACAAGGAGAGGGCTGGTTGCCTCGATTGGAACGTAGCGGCAGCCGTTCACGGTGAAGATCGTCATCTTAGGCAATGCCTTGCCAAAAAAATCGGAAGAAACCACTCCACGTTCATCCGTGATGGACTTGGGTGAACCGGCTGCGAGGCCAGGCAATGATTCTGGGTATTCCACATAAAGCCGAACTTTTTTGAGGGCGGCTTTGTCATAAAAGCCAGTCGGAATGGATGTGGTTTTTTCGGGGTAACCATCTGCCAGAATTAGCATTCCCGCACCGCGGACGGCCGCAGCGAGCGCATCATCTGGAGTGTCGTAACGCACGCAATCGATTCCGTTGCCCTGAAGAACTTTGAAGAGATCATTATCGGCGCGGCAGGCTAAGTAGAGACGCTCGACTGGGTTCGCCGCGAAACAACAGACCTCTGAGCAAGTTAAAACCAGCAAGACGAAAAACTTCAGTGCGGTTCGGAACCAGGCAAAAGGTTGCCAATCTTGAATTGCGTTCATTAAGAATAAAGACTTGAAACTGTTTGAGGCAAAGTCCGCGATCAATCGCGATAGCCTGCATCACGATTGGAGCGCTGACGTCCGTCAGCATCCCACCAATAGGTTGGGGTCGCCTTGAAACCTGATCGAACCTGGGCATTTAAGTTCGTAGCCAAATACGATCCAACACTGGAATCCACCATCAAAACATTGGCCCGCTTGCCATGTTGGTTGGCGATGGTGTAATCGGTCGCGCCGTCGAAATAGTCCTTGGGGGCAATCACCGATCCCCAGAGAACACCGGGGTAGAAGGAACTTCCGCCGCCACGCGCAATTTCACGTTCCGAAAGACTATCGGCCGTCATGATGGTTTCCGACGGATTCGAAACGCCCGCGATGGTGATCCTCATGCTGACGGCAAACGATTTGAAGTTATTACCCAAATTCGAGTAGTTGTACCCGTAGCTGAGCAGATCACCTGAATAGGCAGTTTTGTTTCGCGCCACATACTTCGCGATAACGACGCGCGCGGCCGGACAATCCCAGACCGGAAAATTGGTGGCAGAGGTTGCATTCATGATCGAGCGGCGCAGTTGCTCGAACCAAAGCAAATAGCGATCGGCTGGATTAGCTGGATCCGCGAGACTTCCATCGGCTTTGAGCCCGGTGTAATTGGGCAGGACGTCGGAATTATCGCCGGCATAAATATGGAAGGCCATCCCCATCTGCCGAAGATTGCTCATGCAGTTGGCCTGGTACGCTTTTGCTTTGGCCCGGCCCAATGCCGGTAGGAGGAGCGAGGCGAGAATAGCAATGATTGCAATGACCACCAGCAGCTCAATCAGAGTGAAACCGCGGATCCGCTTGTGATTCTGCTGGTGGTACATTGCTTTCATTTCTCGATCTTTCTCGAACGCTTCTGGAACCTCTATCGTTTGATCAGACGATAGAAGCTGGCGCCGGTCGCAGGGAGATCGATTGATACCGGGCTTGAAGGCGCCCCGGAAACATCGGTCCATCCACCCGAATTGGCCAGGTTGTCATTGTGCTGCAAAATAAATCCAGTGGCATTCCAGCTCAAAACGATTTTAGCGGCTGAACGATTAATCACTAGCTGTGCCGTGGAAGGAGCGTTGGTGGATGCGGCACGATGGCTGGCGACCATTTGTTCAACCTTCGCTTTGACGGCGGCCTCGCCGGCAAGATTGGAAAGATCGTACACCGCCAATTCATCCAAACGACCCACTAGCCCATTGTACCCTGGGATTGCCTCGCCAACAATAAGCCCGCCTGTAATATCAAGGCTGTGGGTGAAAGTATTGCGCACCGAGGGGAACGCGGTGCCGTCCAAATAAGCATCGACTCGATCCGCAACGCCGACGGAGCCGTCACCATAAAATACCCACATCACGTGATGCCAATTGTTGTCGGAAACAGTGGGACCAAGATCAGTCCGTGGCGCACCGGCAAAGATTTCCAGTTCGTCTGGTTTGAAATCATAGATAAATGCGGGTGCATTGTTGCCGAAATTCATCAGGTAGATTTGCCGCTCCGAATTGTTTACCCCCTGAGACTGCATCCAGAACTCAACTGCCCAGGGACCGGTCAGAGCGGGGCCAGCATCGAGCTGCGCGGATTGGAAATAAGACTTTCCATCGAAATCGGCGGCATTTCCGAGAAACAGGGTGTTGTCCACGACCTGATGCTGAACACGTCCGGCCAAAGCTGGAATCAAATCGTTTTTCGTCGGATCGATCGATGGCAAGGTAACAGGTGCCTTTTGCAGTGCGTTTCCATCCGTTTCATCGAACGAATAATAGAGGATCGGTTGATCGGCCAAAACCGCCGCGGAATAACTGGCTCCCCCACTGGACCGTGCCATGGCGTAATGATTTGTCGCCATCGTCCCGATTTTGGATGCGATCGCGTTCGAACTCAAATTACTTAGATCATATACAGCCAGCTCATCCAGGTTGCCGGTAAACCCGTTCGCGGGGCCGGTCGTGGCGGCACCAAAGAGGAAACTGCTTAAATTGACAGGCCGATTGAAGCCTCCACCGATCCTGGCGTATAACGTTCCATCGATATAGGCAGCGACCGTGTTGGTTGAACCAGCCGGAGCATCATTGTAATTCACGAAAATAATATGGTGCCATTGATTATCGCCGATCGTGGGACCGTTGGTGCCAGATCGGCCACCCGCGCCATACGCTTCCAACTTATCCACGGTGAAACCATAGATGAAAGCAGGACTGTTATCCGATCCAGGATTTCCGAAGTTGGCGATATATTGATTGACGGCCGTTCCAGGCGCGCCGCTAAACTGCATCCAAAACTCACCCGCCCATGCTCCGGTCAGTGTTTTTTGAGCAAGCCTCGTCGACGCCGCCAGCATATAGCTGCTGCCATCGAGCTGGAGGGCATTGCCCAGTTTAGTCAATCCATCCCCCAGATCCGAATGACTTACTCGTAACGCGGCCGAACCTGTCGGCAGCAGAGTGTTCTCTGTTGTGACCGGTTTCACGCTGATCGGCATCAGTTGTTTCGCGGGGCCAAACGATTCGTCGAAATTCCAATAAAGCAACGGGGCATCGCTCTCGACCTGCTGGCTATAGGCAGTAAGGGGACCCGCGGGTGGGGCTGGCACGGTCAATTGAGCTGGATTGCTCAACTTAAACGCGGGCCCCGCGGAGACGCGCACGGTGTAAAGGTTCGTATTTACATCATTGAGAGTCAAAGGAAGTGTCGTATAACTATCGTTCGTGGCACCTACAATCGCCACACCATTCCGGTTCCATTGGTAGGTAAGCGAATTCGTGGTTCCTGAAACCGTCGCCGCGACGTGGAAACTCGCCATCTGGCCTATTTGCGAAGCGGCATTCGCGGGTTGCTGGGTGATGGTAATTGTGCCGACTGAAAGGCTGCCAAAAGCTGCCGCATAGTGGGATGCGGCGAGTGCGGAAGCCCGGGTTTCAATATCCGAAACTTTCGTGAGTGCATTAAAATTATAGATGGCCAATTCGTCCAAGCGTCCAATCAACCCACCACTATTGTCGGGCGTGGCCGCTCCAAAAATCAGCCAGGAGGCAAAATCAACCGGCTGATTAAATCCGCCACCGACATCGGCGTACTGAACGTTGTCGATGAAGAAATCAATCCGATTAACATTCGTCCCCGGCGCGGTGGAGCCCGGCGCCGTGTTGTAGTTCACCACCAGAAGGTGATGCCAGTTTTGATCGCTCACCAAAACACCGTTCGTGCCGGAGCGGCCATTGCCGGCACCATAGACTTCCAGCCGAGGGCCAAAATATCCATAAATCACCGCAGGGCTATTGTAGGCTCCCGAACCCATATTAAGGAGATAGCGATTGGCCTGGTCACCCTTGAATTGAAACCACATTTCCAAACCCCACGGCGCGGGAAGCACAGGAATGGGAGACTGCAAGCCAGTCAGAATCTGAAACGAACTGACACCGTCAAAATCCGCGGCATTACCCAATTGCAAGCCACTGCCGATATCGGTGTGGCTTGCTCGAGTGGCCGCGCCCGTCGCGACGAGATCATTCAACGTGTTGTCCAAATCCGCAGGTGGCGGAAGATTAACTGGCACTTGTTGCAGGGCAGTGCCGCCGGTCTCATCGAAATTCCAATAGAGAAGCGGTGTGTCGGCCAAGACGACGCTGGAATAGCTGGGACCCGAGGCGGCTCTCGCCGAGGCAATATGGCTGGCCACCATGGCGGACATTCTGTCGGTGACTGACGCTTCATCAGGCAGGCTGCTCAGGTCATAAACCGCCACCTCGTCCATTCGGCCTGTGAAAGAGTTATCACCTGTTGGAAGAGCAGCGCCAACCACGAGCCGTCCCAGGTTCATTGCTTTCGTGAAAGTGTCCCCGATGTTTGGATAGTTAACTCCGTCAAGATAAGCATCGAGACGCGCCGCCACACCGCTGAATCCAAATCCATCGCCGTAGTAAACAAACATGAGATGATGCCAGTTTTGATCGCTGACAGCGGGTCCATTGGTTCCAGTTCGGCCGCCCGCGCCGCCGTACAATTCGAAATAATTCTCGTTGAAGTTGTAAATCACCGCGGGCGAATTATCCGCACCCGAACTGCCAAAGTTTGCCAGATAAGAGGCGGTGTTCACGGCCTGGCTTTGGCACCAAAACTCGAGCGCATACGCTCCATCGAGGGTCTTTTTTCCGACCCGCAGGGCGCCGGTTTGCAAAAAGCCACCCGCCTTGAGATCGACGGCCTGGCCTAATCTCAAACCACTGCTGATGCTTGCATGGCTGATCCGGACGGCTCCTGCATTGGGAGCCAGATCGTTTTCCGTTGTGACCGGCACCGGGGCTGTTGCAAGCGGCATTTGCTGGACGGCATTTCCATCTGGCTCATCAAAGCTCCAATACATGAGCGGTTTGTCATTGGTGATCGTGGTGGAATACAATGTTCCTTGCGCTTGCGCGACGGGTGGATGGGTGGCCAGGGCACCAAACGCAGCCGTAAAGACGATTAGTTTAAACGGATTGAACTTCATGATACGATTGAGATTACCGGGTGGATTGCGGTCTTTATTTTTAAGACGAAAACAGGTCCTTGTTTTCGGCAAGGAAGGCTTTCCAGGTGCATTTGGAGATGAACCATGTCATGAGAATGTCCATCGAAACCAGCGCTCGCAATGACGCATTCGCGTCACTTGGCAGAGTACGCGGAGAGCTGCCTAATAAATAGCATGCCATGTCAGTCATCGCGTCGACAATGCAGATGATGCGGGTAATTCAATCGATCTTCGACCGCCTGGGCACAGCCGCTTCGATTGTAGTTGCCAGTCTCCTTTTTCAGATCGGACTTGAAGTCGTGCATGCGGATTCAGTTCCGAGTGATTCCCCGTTTGTGATTGAAAATTGGCAGGTCGACTCCGGCCTTCCGCACAATTCGATCACTTCCATCCTGCAAACCAAAAACGGTTACTTATGGCTCGGCACGTCCAACGGACTGGCGCGATTCGACGGGAATCGATTTGTTCTCTTTCGCACCACGGAAACACCCGAATTAAAAAGCAATCGCATTCGCTGCCTGCACGAAGATCAGCGAAACACACTTTGGATCGGAACGGATGACGGAGGGCTGATATCCTACGCAAGCGGGCAGTTTAATGCATTCACAACTCGAGAGGGTCTCTCGTCGGACACGATCCTGTCCGTGGATGAAGATGCATCACAGACACTTTGGATCGGCACCGCTTCCGGGTTAAATCGGAAAGAGGCTGGACGTTTCAGCAGTTTCTTCAAAACAGACGGCTTGCCTGATGATCGCGTAAACACGTTGTCACAACTTCGTTCAGGTTTGCTGGTTTTCGGCACTGGCAAAGGTCTGTGCCAGTACGCGGGGGGAAGGTTCGCCTCGTTCGATGCACGAGATGACAATCAGTTGCACGGAAGCATCCAATCGGTTTACGAAGATCACGGCGGGATTCTTTGGGTGAGTGGGGACGCAGGCTTGTTCCGGCTGCAGAAGGACGGTGGCATGTTCCGCGCTTTTCGAACCTCATCTGGAAAGACGCTGACGATTCTCGCGCGCAAGAGAGATGAAGCCTGGTTTGGAACCAGTGATGGCTATCTTTGCCGAACTGAGCTCAACGGCGCGCAAACGGAGTTAACGGTGATTCACCACTTTCCCAGCAGCATCATCGCGCTGTGTGAAGATCGGGAAGGTAACTGCTGGGTGGGCACGAGGGCAGACGGACTCTACCGACTGAAACCAAGGCAATTGCAATGGACTCCACTGCCAGCGAACCTGGAGCAGAGCGCGGAACCGGTCTTTTTCGCGGGAACGCACGATCAAATTTGTTTCGCGTCAAGCAGCAAGGGGATTTACCGCTGGGAAAGTGGCACGTTCGTGGGGCTGGCATTGCCAGCGCTGCCGGAAGGAGTAGTCATCAGGACTGTTTGCGAAACCGGGAACGATCACATTTTTATTGGGACCCATGGAGATGGCCTTTTCGAATTCAATGATGGCAAGCTGGCTCACTTTGGACCGGAGGACGGAGTTTCTGACAGCGCGGTTGAGTCACTCTACGCGGACGAAGAAAACGGAATTTGGATTGGAACGCGTAACGGCGGTTTGAATTATCTCAAGAATCGGAAGGTTTCGCGCTTCAATACTCCATGGGGGTTCTCTGGCAATTTCGCTTCGACGCTTGCGAAAGATGCTCAGAACAATCTCTGGATCGGGACCACGGGCGATGGCTTGTTTCAGTTATCCAACGGAAAATTCATCCTATTCGACGAACGGAATGGCTTGCCCAGTGGCCAGATCCATGCACTGCACATTGATGGATCCGGAGTGCTGTGGGCCGGCACCGCCCGCGGATTATGCCGAATAAAGGGAATGAAAGTCGCTGCTTTCGGAAGCAAGAGCGGTTTGACTGATGAGACCATTTCTCAGGTGCAAAGCGACAGCGAGGGGAATCTCTGGATCGGTTCGAATCGGGGCATTTTCCGAATCATCAAAAACCAATTGAATGACTATGCGGAAGGACGCCGTTCATTCATTCATGTCGTTCCTTATGGAAAACCGGATGGAATTCCAAATCTGCAATATATCCCTTCAGCCCGATCCGAAAGATGGCAAAGTTATAAAGGCACGGTTTGGTTTTCGACCTCCAAGGGGGTGGTTCGACTCCTGGGCAAAGAGGGCGCCTGGAATATGATCCCTCCACCTGTAATCATTGAACAAGCCATGGTTGATAATGAAACCGTTCCGATCGGTGGTAACATTCGAGTTCCGGCAGGTCGTGAGACGCTTCAAATTCAGTACACCGCTCTGAGCCTGACTGCGCCCGAAAAAGTCCGTTTTCGATATCGGCTGAATGCCTTTGATCGCGACTGGATAGATATCGGGCCCAATCGAACGGCGCGCTATGCGAGAGTCCCCGCCGGTGAGTATGCATTTCAGGTTCGGGCCTGCAACAATGATGGAGTCTGGAATGAAACCGGGGCCGGCCTTGCAATATCGGTGCTCCCTTTTTGGTGGGCTACCGGTTGGTTTCGATTGACAGCACTGGCAGCGATTGGAGGAATGGTTCTGGCTATTTATCACTTGCGGGAAGCGCGGCGCCATGAACTCGAACGGTTGCGCGTTCGCATCGCGAGCGATTTGCATGACGATGTCGGATCCAGCCTTTGGAGCATCACGCTTTTGAGTCAAATGTTGGAGAAGCACGGAGCGGTGGGTCCCGACGAACGGCAGGATATTGGCGAAATCAATCGTATCGCCGTCCAAACCTCCAACTCCATCCGGGATATTGTTTGGCTGATCAATCCCGCCTTTGACACCGTCCAGGATCTCGCACTGCGTATGCGCGATTTTGCCGGGACTGCATTGCGTGGAACCGAATATCAGTTTCATTGCCCGGAATCAGGCCTCTCGCGAAAACTTCCCCTCGATTTTCGAAAGAATCTCTTTTTGTTATTTAAAGAAGCCCTCACGAATGTGGCGAGACACGCACACGCCACCAGGGTCGAAGTTTACCTTGATGAACCTCCCGGGGCCTGGCGATTGACCATTCGGGATAATGGGGTCGGATTCAATCCCGAAGCTCCAGCCAGCGGCAATGGACTCAAAAACCTCCGCGCCCGCGCCGAGAAAATAGGGGCGCGGTTGTCGATCAAAAGCTTTCCCGGCCAGGGAACCACCCTGATATTCACCGCGAGCTGGCGACGGAATGGTAATTCCTGGCTTAACGCCGAACGTGAACGAAAATGAACGCATGAATGCAATAACCGCGAGTAAAAAAGCCGTTATCTGGCTGATCGAGGATCATGGCGATTGCCGCAAAATGCTGGCAAAAGTGCTCAATCGCACGCCGACCACCACCTGCCCGCGCGCCTTCGCGTCGTGCGAGGAAGCTCTGACCGCACTAAGAAGAGACCCGCTTCCGGACGTCATATTGCTGGATGTAGGTTTGCCCGGCATGAGTGGTATTGAAGGAATCGCGCACATCAAAACACTCGCGCCTTCCACGCACATCATCATGCTCACCGTTTACGACGATCACGAAAAAGTCTTCCAGGCGATTTGCGCCGGGGCATCAGGTTATCTTTTGAAAATAGCCAACGAGGAAGCCATTACAACGGCTGTTCACGAAGTCCTCAATGGCGGCGCACCGATGAATCCCCGCGTTGCACGCCTGGTTCTAAATGCGTTTGCCTCGCGCAAAATTCCGCCAAAGCAGGAGTACGGTCTTTCGGTACGGGAAATCGAAGTGCTCGAACTGATGGTGAAGGGGATGATCAAAAAAGAAATCGCTGACCGGCTCAACCTCAGCTACCACACAGTGGATAATCACTTGCGAAGCATCTATACCAATCTGCACGTGCATACACGAGGCGGTGCGATCGCCAAAGCTCTGGCCGAACATATTTTGTGACGCGTGCAAATGGTCTCACAACGTTGGTCTTTCTCACGCGGCGTGCGCGGATTCGTCGTAGCGGCCTCTCTGCTGCTGTGCATCGGTGGCTGCAAACAGCCTTCGGTGAAATCAAAATCAGAAATCCGCTCCATACATATGGCGGGGGTTTACGCGGAGGCGGCACGCACTCTCGCGGCAGAATTCGAA
>JAQGOX010000375.1 GCA_028293365.1 Verrucomicrobiales bacterium
CGGCAAGGCTGGTTACCATAATTGGATCCACGACGTGATAATCGCTTCCTTTGCCATAGACGATCATATGGCGCCCGCTTGGAGCGAGCGCTACGAATTCCTGATGTTTAACTGGGAGTGCCCGTCCCTCGGCAAGATTAATTACAAATGGCCGGAACGGCTGCGAATGGAGAACTTTCTTGATGTCTTCGGATTTCATTCCACCCTAGAACGTAGTAGGATTTCAATAAATTGTGAAGGTGGAAAGATATGAATACTCTGAAGGTCTTATTCGTGCCGGCTGAATTTGAGGCGCTTACGCCTGCAGATTTAACAGAAGCCACCTGCGTCGTATTCGATGTTCTTCGTGCGACTTCGACGATGGTCGCTGCCCTGAACAACGGTGCGCTCGGGATAGTTCCGGTCGCAACAATTGAGGCAGCCGTGCGCCTGCATGAGTTGGATCGCGATGTTCTCCTGGCAGGGGAACGCCATGGGATCAGAATCAGAGCTGCGCAAACTGGAGGAATCGACTTCGCTTTCGGGAATTCTCCACGAGAATTCACCGCGGACAAAGTGGCGCGTAAAACTATTGTCACCACGACGACGAATGGCACCCGGGCGTTGAGAGCCTGTCTTGGAGCGGAAAATGTCTTTGCAGCGTCGTTTGCTAATTTGAACGCAACAGCCGCGCGGATTCGCGACCTGCGTCCAGATCAATTGTTATTAGTCTGCAGTGGGACCGGCTCCGAGGTTTCTTTCGAAGATGCTTTGTGCGCCGGAGCCCTCGCCGACCTGCTGTGGAACGATACCTTCGCAAGTGATCACGCCGATTCCGCGCATATCGCCCGAAGCGTTTATCGGAAGCATCAAAACGATCTCGAAGGAGCCATGCAACATGCAAGCAATGCGCGGCGCCTGCTCGCCCTGCCGGACCTGGCTGCTGACGTCGACTTCTGTCTGGACCGCGATACTGCGGATTTCGCGGCCGTTTTGGGCTCAGATGGAACCGTCCGAAAAGCTCAGCCTTTTCTGTAAACCCGATTCCAAATCAATACAAAGGCGGGCGCAAAATCGTCCGGTCGCTCAGTGATCCAGGTGCTGACTCGCTCCGGGCTGAACCAATCTCCGGTATCGATCTCATCCGGATGCAATACGAATGGACCTTCATGTTTCGTTTCATAGATCCAGACGAATTCCTCACCCGTTTCGGGGCAGGCATCGATTTTGAGGAGGCGCTTCGGAACTGCCGCCAGACGAATTCCCAGTTCTTCCCAAACTTCGCGGAGCGCGCAGGCATCGTATTCCTCACCGGAATCGAGATGGCCTGAAGAGGATGAATCCCACACTCCTGGATGGTTGTCCTTTTTCAGGGATCGCTTCTGCAGAAATATTTCGCCGCGCTTGTTGAACACCATCACATGAACCGCGCGGTGCTTTTTGCCGGTGCGATGCACTTCAGCGCGCGAGGCCTGCCCAATAACTTCATCGCGGTCATCCACAACATCGAATATTTCGTCATTCATTGTTCGAAAGACATTTGGTTAGGGTGATAAACTGCTCCAGGGAACATGCCTCTCCGCGAGCTTGCGCGGAAATGCCGGACGATTCGAACACTTTCTTCACCTTGTCCGCTGGCCAGTCCATCTTCAACAGTTTTAGCATCATTTTGCGGCGCTGAGAGAAGGCGCGCTTTACGATTTTTGCAAAAACGGGCACGGATTCCGCAGGCAGTAGTTCAACGGGCCGGCGGATTAATGTGACGCATGCCGAATCGACATTGGGCGCAGGAAAAAATGAACTGCTTGAGATTTTAAATGAGCCCCGCGGGGCGTAACGCAGTTGGAGCAGCAGCGTCAGCACGCCATATTCGGCGCTGTCCGCTTCCGAAAGGATCCGCTCGGCAACTTCCAGTTGCAGAGTCGCAACCAGTCGCTCTGGAGGCTTTGGCGCCTGGGCTAGCTCGACCAGGATTGGGGAAGCGACGGAATAGGGAAGATTCGCCACTAACTTCCAGTCGCTCCAGTCGCGCACCTCTGCGCGAATGAAATCGAGCGCGTCGGCCTGGATGAGCTCAAGATTGCCTGCGTTTTTATGCCGGTCCCGCAAAAATTCAAATAGACGCCAATCCTTTTCAATCGCGAGCACTTTGCCTGCTCGTTCGAGAAGGAGCTCTGTAAGCGGTCCGAGCCCAGGACCGATTTCGAGCACATTATCCGTTGGTTTCAACTCACCCTGCGCGGCAATTTTTCGTAATTGGCCGATATCGTGCAGGAAATTTTGGCCAAGCGATTTGGTGAGTTGAATTTCACCCGAATTCAAAATCTCTCGCATCTCGGTGAGCGTCATAGTGCCTCCAATTCTGTTGCGAGCGCCTGAACGGAGGAGTGAATCTGAGCGCGGGTGATGGTCAGCGGCGGAGTAAATCCGATCACATTTGCCTCCGGGCCTTCTGGTAGGAAAATAAAACCTTGTTTCAGCAAATTTTTGATCACTTTCAGAGAGATCGATGTCGCAGGTTCTCCATTCAACTTCGATAGTTCCACGCCTCCCATCAAGCCTTTGCTGCGCACGCGAGCGACGATCGAATCACTTCGGATACTCGATGTAAGTTCATCGAAAAGAAATTGGCCGAGTGCCGCACTCTTCTCCACCAATTTTTTCGAGGCGATTTCCGCGATGTTTGCCAACGCCATCGCGCATCCCACCGGATGTCCGAGAAATGTGCTCGTATGAATCGCCTCGCCGGTGGACCTTGGCCATGCCTGGTCCATTAATTTTGCATTTCCCACGCACGCTGAAATTGGAAATCCACCACTTAGCGCTTTTCCCAGACAGACGAGATCGGGCGCCACATCCACATGTTCACTGGCAAACCATCGCCCGGTTCGTCCAAACCCTGTGTAAATCTCATCTGTAATCAGTAAAGCGCCGATCTCGTCTGCGATTTTACGCAGCAATGGCAAAAACTCGGTGGGAGGAACATTGATACCTCCTCGTGCCTGAATTGGCTCTACCAGGATCGCTCCGACTTTTCTCGTTCGACCGAGCTTCCGCAAGGTTCGTTCAACGGCGGGGAGGTCCGAGCCAGTCGATGGGAATTTACAGAAGTGTCCAAATTCATTGAGTTGCGGCAGGAACGATTCCCGAAAATGTTTTCGATGGGTGATATTCAAAGCTCCATAACCCAGGCCATGGTAAGCGCCTTCGAATGCAATGACTTCACGGCGGCCCGTTGCCAGCAAGGCGGTCTTCAGAGCAGCTTCCACGGCCTCAAAACCTGAATTAGTGAAAATCGATTTTCCGGGAGAATTCCCCCACCGCTCGAACGTTATCTCACTCAGCTTTCTGGCCAGTTCTGCTTTTAAGCGATGGGGATGAACATCGCCCATCGCGTGAAGGAGTTTGCCCATCTGCGCGCGTCCGGCAGTAACCACTCGGGGATTGGCGTGTCCCGCTGCGGCTACGCCGAATGCCGCAGTCAGGTCCAAATACTTTTTGCCTTCGAGATCCCATATATGCACTCCGCGCGCGCGTTCCCAAACTATTGGCCAGCCGCCTTCCGGGTCGATAAATGTTACATTGCGCGATTCGTAATCACGAAGCAGCGACAAGACTTTTTGGATTTTCGTCAAAGAATGCTTTCTCAGACGCCGCGCTGATCAGGCGGCCAGATGAATTTATGCATCTGTAATTGAAAACGGACCGGCAGCGCGTCCGCGACGATCGCTTCGACCAGTTCCAGTCGTGTGATTGGAGTCATTCCCTCCGGCACTTTTTTGAGCGCCGCATGTTGTTGATGCGGCTCCAGCGGCGATACCCAGGAAAAGAGCAGGGGACAGATTTCCGCCAGGCGATATTCTCGAATTTGCGCTTTCGCCCAGTCATAATCTTCGCGTGTGCCCATCACGAATTTGATTTCGTCCGAATTCTTGAGGTGTCGAATATTCTCAATACGGTTCCGCGCTGACTCCCCGCTGCTTGGGCATTTTAAATCCATGATGCGATGCACGCGAGGATCGACTTTGCTGATGTCCAACGCGCCGCTGGTTTCCACCAGAACCGTATAACCCGAAGCACAAAGAGATTGCATGAGCACCAGTGCATTCGGCTGCAGCAGCGGCTCACCGCCAGTGAGCTCAATCAGCGGCAATTTTCCCAGACTCGAAACCCGGCCGGCGTAAGGTTTGGCCAGGGTTTCGATCTGCTCGTGGATTTTCGAGAGGGGTACCTTCGCTCCCTCCGTAAATGCATAGGCCGTATCACAGTAAGAACAGCGGAGATTGCAAGCGGTGAGTCGAGCAAAGATACAGGGAAGGCCCGCGAAGGTGCTTTCACCCTGCAGGCTGATGTAGATTTCGTTGATGACGAGCGTATCGGTCATGAATTAACTCAGGGGTCAGTAACGGATTTCCGGTTTCGATTCGATTAAAAAATTCAAACGTGGCGCGCAGGCGGCTCATCCCGGATCTCACTTTGCCCGCAGGTGCGACCAAAATCAAATGGCGAGTCCTTGAATGAATCCGTGCTTTTCGGGTTTTCTTCCTTTTTAAACGAACATTCGGGCGTAGGTTACCACACTGATGCGGCGGTTCGTGCTGAAGCTTTATTTTGCGGTGAGTGTTCTTTACGTGGGTGCTCACTTGATGCACGCCGCTCCCGGCATTTTTCCGCTCAAAATCAAGGCGGGAACGACCAACGGTTTTCGCATGCTGCCTTCAGAGACTACGGGCATCGTATTCAGCAATATCGTATCGGCTAATTTGCTCGAACAGAATCGCATCTTAGAAAACGGATCTGGTGTGGCTCTCGGTGACGTCGATGGCGATGGGCTCTGCGATATCTATTTCTGCTCTCTTACTGGAACGAATCGTCTCTACCGAAATCTCGGTAATATGAAATTCCAG
>JAQGOX010000400.1 GCA_028293365.1 Verrucomicrobiales bacterium
CCATCGGGGTGAAGGTTCTGCCTGGCAGCGGCACCCTCACCAATGTCGATTTCTTCCTCGGCGGCACCAGGATCGGCAGTTCCACGAATTCTTCGTTTTCTTTCGAGGTCAGCGATCTGCCGGTCGGCGCGAATGTGTTGAGCGCGACTGTAACTGATTCGTTCGGGTTGACCGCCAGCGCGGGAGAGATCACCGTGAACATCGCGCTAAGCGTGAACCAGATGGCCGGTCGGAAAGTCGGAACCAATCAGTTTATTGTCTGCTTCCTCGGCCTGACCGGCACGAATTACATTCTCGAAGCCACGTCGGATGTGGCAGGTCCGATTGTTTGGACGCCGATTCAAACCAACCAGGCCGGGGCCAATATTTTGCAGTTCTTCGACACCGACGTTCCCAAACATAGCGTCCGTTTTTACCGCGCGCGCAAGCAGTAGGCTAGCGAGCGTGGGTTCTGCGGCCAGCGAAACAAAGGAGAAAACTTTGAACAAGCGAACAAAGAGATACTCTCCTTCCAGTTTCGGCTCCACAAACGAGCACGAATAGTTTCTATCGAGCCTTGCGAAACAAGGATCATCCTGGAATTAAAGGCTGTGACAGAATTGACGGACGAACACCGCGCTCAAGTGCAGGATTACCTTCGGGCAACCGGATTATCTCTCGGCCTGCTGGTAAATCTCGGGCATTATCTAAAAGCCCAAATTGAACGGATTGTCAGTGGCAAGCGCCTCTATGCGTCCATCAAAGAAGATTGAAACGCGGAATTTACGAGAATATCCAAAGCGGAGTTAACCACGGAAGACTCTGAATACCCGGAAAATCAGACCGAAATTCTTTCCCTCCCCCTTCCGTGTGGTCCGGGTATTCCGTGGTTAAACATTCCGATTCCTTCAAGTATCCAATGGAAGGTCGCGCCTTGCCACAGAACGAAATCTCTCGCCATACATTGTTGTCTATCCACCCGCCCTGGCAGTACATAGTGTTCTCTGATGTAACCAACTCAACCACAGATTGCCTTAGTTAATTCTTTCGCCCGATACAACCATAACCATTAATTGCTTCTTCATTGCTACCATCAAGCCACTTTTGCTATTCTGCTCCCGTTAGCGCCAGTTCTTTGACATTTTGAATCAGATTTCAGCCAAAACTCCGCGTGAACACGCCGGATCGGTTGCGACGCGTACGGTCTTCGCCTGGTACCCTGCTTTGATGCTGCAGAGCGCCAGGCGAGGATCGAACTGTGGCGATGCCCCTGGGGTATCAGCTCGTGAAATCACGCTATCACTCTTTTTTCAAATTCCCATTCGTGTATTTCGCTTATTCCGTGGTTAAACCTTCCTCGGCTGGGCGACAGAGGACTATTGTGTTGGGAACAACAGGCCTCTCGATGAACACAACCCCATTTCTCACGCGGCAAGTTCGGCCTTTTACACGAATTTACACGAATTTACACGAATTTACACGAATTTACACGATTTCTTCGGCTCTTTTTAGGGGGGAGGGGGGGGATATCCGGGATTTTTTTTTCGAAATACACGATCCGGCACGATAAAAAACAATCCGCACACGATAGGACACGATCCGTCACAATAAAAAACACGCTAAACCCAGGCAAAGAACGTTAAAACACGATAAAGAACGATAAATGTTTTTTTCCGTTCTCGAAAAGCAAGCAATACGCACCAGAGCTCAAAATCGAGGAACAAAGATCCGATCAATCTCGGTGTGCTCCGCGCCTCCGCGCGAGATCGCCCCCCGCTCCATTTCCAATTTTTCTGACCCGATCTTTCTGACATCACCCGTGCTTGGTTCATTGGTTCTACTCGCCTCGTTTTGAAAAACCGGACATGCTCTGGGGCAATCACCCGAGAATGAAAACAATCCTCATGCTTCTCGCAGCTACACTTTGCGCTGCGGCCAGTGAATTCCCCGTACCCTACAACTCGGAGCCAGATCCCGGCACTCCCCTGCCCGCTTCGGAAGCGGCCGCAAAAATGAAATTGCCGCCCGGTTTTAAAGCAACCGTTTTTGCGTCGGAGCCCGACGTGCAGAATCCCATTGCCATGGCTTGGGATGGGCGCGGTCGTCTTTGGGTTGCGGAGAATTACACTTACGCGGAACGAAAGCTGAAGTTCGATCTCAGCCTGCGGGATCGTCTTTTGATTTTTGAGGATACTGACGGTGACGGTCACTTTAATACACGCAAAGTTTTCACGGATGAACTGCAGATGCTTACGAGCGTGGCGGTTGGTCTCGGCGGAGTGTGGGTGATGTGCCCGCCCCGTCTGCTTTTCATACCGGATCGCAATCATGACGATCTACCTGACAGCGCTCCAGAAGTTATTTTGGATGGATTCACCGTACCCACGGAGAATTATCACAATTTCGCGAACGGATTGCGTTTTGGACCCGATGGCTGGCTTTACGGACGGTGTGGCGCCTCCAGTCCGGGAGAGATTGGCAAACCGGGTGCTCCACCCGAACAGCGAATCCCGATGCGCGGAACGATCTGGCGATATCATCCCCAAAGAAAAATATTTGAAGCCCTCAGTTCCGGAACAACCAACCCCTGGGGCCATGACTGGGATGCGAATGGAGAGCTCTTCTTCATCAATACGGTGAACGGACAACTTTGGCACGACATCACCGGCGCGCACTACGTTCGCCCTCACACCATCGATCCCAATCCCCGCGTTTACGGTTTGATCGATCAACATGCGGACCATTGGCATTTTGACACCGCCCAGGGCTGGACCCAGTCGCGCGACGGAATCGCAGACTCATTTGGAGGCGGCCATGCCCATGCCGGAATGATGATTTACATTGGAGACAATTGGCCCACTACATATCGGGGGAATCTTTTCACTCTCAATTTGCACGGCCGCCGCGCCAATCAGGAAATTCTCGAACGAACCGGCTCGGGCTATGTGGGCCATCACGGCCAGGACCTGCTTTTCTCGGCGGACCCATGGTTTCGCGGAATGGAATTGAGCTACGGACCGGACGGCGGAGTTTATGTCCTGGATTGGAGCGATACCGGCGAATGCCACGAAAGCACCGGGGTCCACCGAACGAGTGGCCGCATTTTCAAAGTCACTTTTGGCGAACCGAAACCACCGCTCGAAGTCAATTTAGCCGGGACCAGCGATGCTGCGCTGATCGACCTGCAAACGAACGCGAATGAATGGTTTTCTCGATATGCCCGGCTAGAACTCGAAAATCGGTTTGGCAATGATGCCACCCAAACCTCTCCGGCTCGAGACATCGCCGCCAAACGATTGCCGGCAATGTTCGCAACCTCAACAAATACAGCGACGAAACTTCGCGCGCTTTGGTGTTTAAATGCGATCGGATCAGCAACGTCGCAATTCCTGCAGACAGCACTTACGGAACCCGACGAACATGTTCGAGTCTGGGCCATCCGTTTGCTCACTGACACCTGGCCGCTCGACACGGTATTAAGCCAACGCCCCTTCCAGGCCCCTGGCCCAACTTCCGTGCCTCCATCGCTGCTGGACCTGTTTGTTGACATGGCAAAAACAGATAAGTCGGGTCTCGTCCGTCTCGCGCTTGCCTCGGTGTTACAACGATTGCCCGTCGCGGATCGCATTCCACTTGCAGCAGCTCTCGTAAAACACTCCGAGGATGGGACGGACCATAATCTTCCGCTTATGATCTGGTATGGATTAATCCCGGTTGCCGATTCAAGCCCCTCGTCTCTCGTCCCGCTCGCGGCCCAATGTGAACTGCCTCTCACTTTGAAATACATCGCACGCCGTCTTACTGAGGATATCGAAAAAAATCCAGACCCGCTGAACAGCCTGCTGGATCTTAGG
>JAQGOX010000410.1 GCA_028293365.1 Verrucomicrobiales bacterium
ACGTAAACGAGGGCTCCTTCAATAGGTGCGCCGAGTTTCGTTTTGAGACCCGCTCTGATGGTTGCTGTAGGCTCAGTCGCTACTTCGATAGCTGTAAGTGGGAAGGTAAGCGGGTAGGTTTGCGGCACCCCGATTTCCAGTGGAACGATTTGCTGCGGAGGGCCAGATAGCCGATTTTGCGGCTGGCTTCCATTTTTCGAAATAAACCCGTCGCCCTGTACGACCACATCGACCATTCCTGGCGGGATGGATTCGAAGGTGAAGGTGCCGTCCTCAGCGATGGTCCGATAGGTCTTCCAGAATTCAAAGTCTCCATATTTCGCATAGACAGGCAGCAAATCTTCCTGGATCTGGACTGCCGGAAATTGATGGGGACGAACAGAAATGAGTGCGCGACCGTTCTTAATGGGGCGGGGGACATTATTATCGATGCGTCCTTCCAGGCGGATCCCCGGTTTTAGTTCGAGCGAATAACTGCACGGTTTTCCAGATTGCGCCGTGAATTCAAGACAATCACTATAAATAATGTCTCCGGTGGGCAACTTTCCCATCAATTGAATCAGATGGCTCCCGCTGGAGAGTCGGCGAAACACAAATGTCCCTTTTTCAGTTTTTTGCCAATCTCCTCTACGCATTTCTTCCTGACTGAGCCGCAATTTTAGGTCTGTAATCGGGATGTGTTCATTTCCGAAAAACCCCGAGACCTCCAGGAGAATTCCTCGTGTCAATCGAATCGCCTCAGCTGTTGCTTCCACCGGGTAATCCTGCGGCCGCAAACGGCAGAAATCGGGGTGATCAACTGTGAAGACAAGTGCTCCAGTAAATTCTCTTTCTTTGGGAAAAGCTGCTACAGGATATTTTACATAAGCTCTTCCGTCGGCATCGGTGGTCGACTTCTCTGGTGTGCCCCATGGGCCCGCGCTCCAGGCGTAAGCGTCAGGGGAATGAATTCCCTTCACGCGCAGCGCGTCCGGCAGAATGGTTGCTCCCTGGAGTGGCTGGCCAAACTCGTCTTCCACCCGCAGAAGCACTTCCTTAAAAGTAATTCCATTTGGATCGGAATTAGTAGCTGCACTGCTTTGCGAGAATTCCCATCCTGCGGCAAGGAATAGCAAAATACCTGCAAGGCTCAGGGCGACAGCAGAATGAATCCATTTCCATGTGCCAATGTGCTCTCGCTTTAGATGAATGAGTCGTTGAGCAATTTGAGAAGTGGCGTTCAACGACAGTCGGCTCTCGAGGGGTGGCAAAGAGATCACGCGTAAGGCAAGTTGCGCCAAAAGCTGGGCATACAGGCCAGGATCTTTTATTTGAGTCGCGGCAATACGGTCCGCCTCCTGTTCACAGGCGAGGCTATGCGCTGCGGGAATTCTCCAAACCAACGGATGAAACCAAAATGCTGCTTTCATCCATTGCCACCCGAATGACCAGACTAAGTCGCGTTGATGCACATGAGCGATTTCATGACTAAGGAGGGCGGAAACCTGGCTTCGGGATAGATTTTGCAACAAAACCTCCGGCAAAATGATAGTCGGATGAAGGAGTCCGCATACAAACGGAGAGGTTGCAGCTTTCGAAATAACTATTTCAACAGGTCGTCGCCTGCCGAAGTTCGCTGAAATATCCTGAGCCAGAGCGTGGAGATCTTTTCCTGCAAGTCGGGCTGCCCGGCGCAATTTCAAAAGCCGGAAACCAATTTGGGCAAGCTGCAAGCCGAAGAAAGTGAATCCAGCAAACCAAATAATCGCGATCCACCCACGCATGGAGATTGCGTCATTTGTACGTTGGAACGGAAAGGTTACAGCAGGGGTTGCTG
Source organism: Verrucomicrobiales bacterium (assembly GCA_028293365.1). Classification (GTDB taxonomy): domain Bacteria; phylum Verrucomicrobiota; class Verrucomicrobiia; order Limisphaerales; family SXQI01; genus JAQGOX01. The sequence continues at coordinate 1,817 of JAQGOX010000410.1, forward strand.
TATTTGTGCTGGCTTTCAAAGGCGATTCAATTGCTGTCGAATCGATCGAATGGGGAATCACGCTCCCAATGTAAGCGGAAGGATGTGCGGATTCTGTTGCTTTGACGGTTCCTGAAATGGGTATCTGGAGGGCTGGAATTCTTAAAACCTCCGTTGTCGGTAGCAATAAACCAAAGCAAAGTATGCTGCGCCAGAGTATGAGACGCCATTTGGCATGCCAGCCGCACAGAAACCAATGGGCGCTCCAGCCTAATACCAGTAGCACCGTCCACTTCAAGACAAGGACTGAACCGGATGAAAGACCGAGCAGAATCGCAGGGTTCATTTTGATTTATCTCTCGCTTTTTTGGGTGGTACACCTGCGGCAGTTTGGGAAAGGAACTTCAGGTCGGCGGGTGTAAGGTCTGCAGTTTCGACCAATTGGGCCATCAACGCCCGGTTTGAACCTCCGGCGAAAACCCGGGCTAGCGTTGCCATCATCGTTTCAAGCAGGGTGGTTTTCGGAATGCGCGCCGCATAGTGAAAGGCCTTGCCCTGAAGCTTTCGCGCTACATGCCCTTTCTCCACCAGGTTTAGAAGGACCGATCTCAAAGTCGCATTTTCTATAGGCCAGCCAAACCTGGTTTGAATTTCCGCTGGCTTCATTTCTTTCTCCTCCCAAAGAATCCGGAGAGTTTCCAATTCGTTTTGATTCAAAGGCAACATACTGATGTGTGAATGTGTCACACATTGATTTGTACTTGTCAACTTAAATGTGTGAGAAGTTCACACTTACAGCCTCCATCTGGTCTGCACTGCGTAGGGCGAACGTGGCTTTTTCTAAGCAGACTGGTCAGATCAGTCTTTGGAAACGGAGCACTTCGTTCATAAAGGCTGTAATTCGCTATTGGCAAGAAATGTGCTGATTGTCGTTTGGTGCTAAACCGACAGTTCTCGGAGGAAAGGCAACCGTTCCCTTTTTTGTGCAATGACTCAATTCATTGAAAGGACCTGAATCGTGAAGACTGGCTATTTAATCGACATGGATGGCGTTATTTATCGGGAGAATCAGCTTATCCCTGGCGCGGCCGAATTTGTCCAGGCGTTAACTGCCGGTGGAATTCCGTTTTTGTTTTTGACGAACAATTCAGCGCCCACGCCCCAGGATCTGGTTGTGCGTTTGGAACACCTGGGGATTCGAGGTTTGACTGCGCGACACTTTTACACGTCAGCATTGAACACAGCGGATTTTCTCAGTGAGACCGATCCTGGTTGCACGGTCTTTGTCATTGGGGAAGGGGGGCTGCTGACAGCGCTGCATGATCGGAAGATTGCAAACGACGCGATTCAGCCTCGCTACGTTGTGATCGGTGAAGGTGCCGCAACGGCGGAAAAGCTTTGTAAAGCGCACGAATGTATTGAGAGAGGTGCACGGTTGCTGGCTACAAATCCCGATAACTGGTGCCCGGTTTCAAGTGAAAAGACGAGGCCGGGCGCGGGCGCGACAGCCGCTTTTTTGGAAGCAAGCACCGGACGCCAGCCATACTACCTCGGCAAACCGAACGGGTATATGTTCCACCGGGCACGGCGCAAATTATGTGAGCTTTCTCACGGCGAACCTGAGCAGGTCGTTATGATCGGTGACACCATGGAAACAGATATTCGCGGTGCCGTCGAAGCCGGACTCCAATCATACCTTGTTTTGAGTGGATCTACTCAAATTGAACTTGTCGGTGACTATGTTTATCAACCGACCCGTGTGCTTCTGAGCGTGGCGGACCTGGTCGAAGAGGTGAAAAGCGGGATTGCCTCGGATAGACTAAACAGTCCAGCGTTTAGCCACAAGATTTCGCATGAAACCAAAGCGGGGCATCGCCATCAAACAGATATCTTCGCATTTCATAAGCCACGTCCACGTCCCGCCATGGTTAGATAAAGGCATCATTTTTCGCAGAGCATACGTAATGGAGTCGGCGAATATCCGAGCGAAACGGGATAGGTCTGATCGGCACTGGGGCAATGTTTTGGGGCTTTATTGCCTGATCATTTTCGCTTTGCTTCTTTAGAATATAGGCTAATTTGCTGCCCGCAAGGCACCTGTAATGATCGCAGGACCTGCGACAACTCGACCTAAGTGAAACCACTTTCGACCAGCAAACCCGATCCGGAGAGCGGCTCTGAGGCTCGCGAATCTTCGAAGTCAACTGCCGACGTCAAATGCGCGAAGTGCGGGACCTTGAATTCGTATCGCCGTAACGCCTGCAAACAGTGCGAAGCGCACCTCTGGGTTGTTTGTCACCATTGCGGATCGCGGAATCCGCGCGCGAGTTCCCGATGTTCAGAGTGCCTGGGCCGTTTGCACCGCTCACTGTGGCGAAAGTTTTCAAAGAGCATTTTTCCCGACCGCGGCAAGCTGAAGCCGCTGCATGTTGTGTTGTTGGTGATCTCGGTATTCGTGGCCTACAAGGTCATCGTGCACCTGGCTGAATCCGGAGGTCCCTCCGAAGAGCCTTCCGCAAGTATTTCAAACGGGGAGCTTGCGCAACACGGTCTCGCGTTGAGCCCAGGCTGGGTCAGGGTCGGGGTAATCCAGATTGTAATGTAATCCGCGGCTTTCAGGTCGCTGCAGCGCACTCGCAACAATCAACTCAGCCACCGTGGCGATATTTCTTAATTCCAGCAGATCGCTCGTTACGATAAAATCCCAATAGTACTCCTGAATCTCGGCCTGGAGATTTGCAATTCGTGTTTTTGCGCGGCGCAGTCGTTTGTTCGTTCGCACGATTCCAACATAGTCCCACATTAATCGGCGGACTTCATCCCAGTTGTGTGAGATGACGACCAATTCATCAACATTGCTTGCCTTGCGGGTTTGCCACAAGGGCAGGTTCTCGATGGCGTTGACCGGCGGTTCGGCGAGGGCTTTATCCGCGGCTCGATGGGCGCAGACCAGTGCTTCGAGCAGCGAGTTACTAGCCAGGCGATTGGCACCGTGCAGGCCAGTGCAGGCAACCTCGCCGACGGCGCTCAGCGCAGCAATATCGCTATCGCCATCCACATTGGTGAGAACCCCCCCGCACTGATAATGTGCGGCCGGAACCACAGGTATCGGCGACTTGGTGATATCGATCCCAAAGCTCAGGCAGGTTTTGTAGATATTCGGAAATCGTTCAATGATGAAGGGGGCCGACTTATGCGTGATGTCGAGCAGAACGTGATCGGCCCCGCTTCGTTTCATCTCATTATCGATTGCCCGCGCCACGATGTCGCGCGGCGCCAGCGATTTGAGAGGATGATATTTTTCCATGAACTCCACCCCCTCCAGAGTTTTTAAAA
>JAQGOX010000463.1 GCA_028293365.1 Verrucomicrobiales bacterium
ATTGAAGCTGCTCTCGATGTGGCAGGTTGTCTCGGTTCCAGAGCTTCAAAACTTCGTCTTTACGGTAGTCGAAGAATTTTTCGAGGTTGCCATTTTCAACATGCCCGTCGCAGAAAAGTTGATTCCATCGTCCTCCATGGCGCTGGAGCATTGCTTTGTCTTGGACGTTTAGGGATTGGTCCGCCCCGTGAAGACTTGCGGAAAATTTCGCCATTGATAAATGCCAGAACCACGGGGCAGCGGTGATGCCCGTGAGATCGGATTCAGTGGGACCTCCTGAAAACCTCGGCTCAGCAAATCGGCCATCAATAGCCGCATCTCCGATACTGATCATCCTGCTTGGATTCATCACTTCATTCTCTCCGACCGCCCGAAGCTGTATTCCCGCCCCTGCGCCAAATCCTAACGTGCCCCAGCCACCAAAGAAATCGCTCCCATTGTAAGCATATGCGCCATTCCCTCCGGGGCTTCCTTTGGTAAGTTCCGGGTGATAATAAACTCCGCCAATACGGCTGTAACTCGGGCATGCGAAGACGCCCTTGCCAGGCTTTTTGCTCGCATCGGCGCTCGGAACATAATCCTCCGGCCATTTGTTACCGACATATGGTTCCAAGAATTGCATCCAGAACTTAATGGTCTCAAGAGGATATCCCGTGGTGTAGAGAGGATACGCTCGGAAATCGTTGACGTACATTGCCAAACCGATCCCTTGCTGTCGGAGGTTGCTTCTGCAAAGAGCAGATTGGCCGATTGCTTCGCACGGCTCATCGCGGGCAGAAGCAAGCTCGCCAGAATTGCGATGATGGCGACCACAACGAGTAATTCGATCAGGGTAAAGCCCCGCTTCGCTGGCCAAATAGTGCAACCCAAAAACATGATTTCCCTTTTTGGTGTCCGATTAGTTTAAGCATTCGAGTCTGCATACGCAAGGGCTTAAGTAACCTAGATTATACTTTAAATAATGCCTGCCGAATACCATGCAATTCTTATTTTGTCGGAGCGATCTTGATTATGCCGCCCCGATGGGGCTGGGATGTAGCTTTTGAACCGTTTCTACAAATATGCCGCGCTTACGGCGCTTCCGGATCGGCTAAATGAGAACTCCTGCTAATTTTCTCTCCTTCAAACGCGAAATTGCCGGAGAGAAGCCAGAAATCAAAATAGTCCTTCATGCGGGTGTTGATGAAGTTGGCCATTCGGCGGGCCCGTGGCCCGGGCCAGTTTGAGCAGTCGGTCCCGCACCGACGCGGCGACATTGCGAAGCGGCGACTTCATTGGACCACCGCCTCCAGATAGGGACGCATGATGTTGGCCACCCGGCACACCTTGGCATGATGCCATAGTTCATCGGCGGCCGCCTTCTTCGACTGCCATGCATCCCGCAGGCCGGGCCGCTGAGCTTGGGTCGTTAGATGACTTTGCGCGCTTGCCCGTCGCGAAGCCACCGAATACTGTGCCCTCATGAAGACCGTCACTCTTCCCGCACACGTCAACGGCGACAGCATCCGACTCGACGAGCCGTTCGCACTACCCGCGGACGCTCGGCTTCTCGTAACGATTCTTCCAGAGAGCTTGCCCGACGCCGAGCGGCAGCAGTGGTATGCGCTCTCCAAAGCTGGTCTGGCGCGCGCTTATTCGGACGACGAGCCAGATTATCCGGCGAGCCTCGTCCGCATTCACACCGCCAAATGAAAGAAGGCGATGTAGTGCTCACCGCCTTCGAGCAGGCCGACGGTAAGACCAAGAACAGACCGGCAATCGTTTTGCGCGTGATGCGGACGTTTGGCGACCTTCTCATCTGCGGCATCAGTCGTTAGTTACGCCACAGCGTCGCCGACTTCGATGAGATTATCGCTCCAACCGATTCCGATTATGTGTCAAGCGGCTTGACGGACACATCACTTATTCGCTTGGGTTTTCTTAGCTATAGCCCTGGTCTTGCTCGGGGCGCCCGCGAAAAAGGCAGTGATCGGCGGTGAGATCTCCTCCCGGGATTTGCGAGAAGTCATGCTTGCGTGCCGGCGAGTTGAGGACTCAACACGTTCAACAATCTACTTGAAGAACGGCCACTACATAGAGTCCGTTCAATGTTGGCTCGCTGACCTGAGGATCCATTCATACATGGTCGACGTGGTGAAGACCAACCGGGTTTACGTCACTACCCTCAGAACAGCAGGCCCTAAAACACGATATTTGGTCACCCACTACCGAGGAGACTGGGAGGCACCATACTTGGGCCTGAAAGATGAAAGACTTGCCTAATAACCAGTCCGCTAACTGATACCGGAACGCGCACAAGCGGCCCTGACCTCAGGAACCTTGGTGCCTCGGCGACATATTCCAAGCGTGCAAAGCTTCGGCTCGTGTTCTTCTTACGGGCCCGGAGGCTGCACAGCTACTGCAATTCACTTTAGCTTCGCTTCGCGTTGAAGTTAGTATGCAGTTCGGGTCGAAACAAAAGGGGCAGGGTTTCAGGCGCAAGACGTCATTCATACAATTAATTTACTTGTTTACAGTGCTTCAAGGTAGGTTGCACACATCGAAGCGCCACCTGAATCTAGTCCCGAGACAGGCCTGAATCTCAGTCAGGTTCAACCTTACTGATCAGACGGCGGGATAACCAGGTATTCGTCTTCAAAGGAGCTGCGTCGATGATGCTCGCGTTGCGTGCGGATATAAGTTTCGACAGCAGGAACGAGAGACTTGCTTACAGTGAATGCCGCATAGCCATCTTGCCAGCCAAAGCCTGCCATATTCGGAAAGGACTCTTTTATCCACTTCGAAGAACCGCCCTTGATTCATTGTACCGCCTTGCTCAAGGCCAGGACGGCCGGAACATCCAGCAATAGGTGGACATGATCCTCGATTCCACCGATCAACAGCGCTTTGATGTCGTTTTCCCGAGCGATGCCGCCCAGATAAGACCAGATACGCTGCTCCGTATCTTGCCGAATGCCTGGCTCTCGATCTTTTGTGCTGAAAATTACGTGATAATGGAGAGATGTATAAGTATTGGCCATGGCCGAGGTTAAGACAGGCACGAACACGAACAAAGACGAATGGTTCGCAATTGTTTCAAGCGTCGCTCCGCGACGCAGCCCTCTTTCGCACGCAATCCGTGGGCTGAAACCCACGGCTACCGTCGGCCGTCGCTCCGCGACCCCAAGGCGTCGTTTACGTTTCACGGAGCGGGCGGACTTTCGACCGCCCAAAATGTCCAAACTCCAGGCCACGTGAAACGTGGTAAACCTTGCCAAATCCGCAAATCTAACGTGAAACGTGATAAATCTCGTGACTCACTATAGCCTATCCCGCCGCCTGATCAGGATGAACGGATGTCCGACGGAAATCGCAACCGACTTATTTTTGACAGATTCCTCTGGCGACGAAGAAGTGAGTATGACCAAGGAATCTAACGAAACCGTGCGTTGCAGAACCCGGCCATCGAACTCTCGTTGCAATCGTCGGCCATTGTGGGCCGGGGCGCCGATTGGGGTCGTTAGGCGGCTTCGAGCGCCATACAAATATCGTCCATCGCGGTGTCTATTAAATGGTGAGAACACGGCACGAACATAAGGCCCGCTATGACACATGATGAACTGATAACCGTCGCACGGACACACACCATAGACTTCCCCAAACTTTCAGGAGAATCTTGGGCGAACCAAGAGACATTGACCAAGGTCACGGCCATGGACACGGTGGTCGTGTCTTTCGAGTGTGACATGCACCCCAAAAAGATCATGATTTTATTAGAGAGCGACTCTGGAAAATTTATCGCGTCGTGGCTGATGCCTCGAAATGCGAGGTGAGCACGAAACGTTGCTATGAAGAAGGTCCCGCCTAACGAAGAAAGATATCATGGACCGGAGCATGGGGAGGGTTCGCAAAGTTGAGAGGTGTGAGCGGGGATCAAGATTCGGATAGGTGTTGCAACAACCAGTGACGATTGTGACCATCGAAGTCGAGTGTCACGAATTTCACACTTGGTTCCACCCAGTCTATTCCGAGCGGCGCCTAGAATCATCGCTCTGTTCCCGGAGTGATCCGTCACTTCCTCCCGCAATGAGAGTACGCATCAAGACCGTTGAATAATGCGAGCCCACGCAAACGCTCGATCTGCAGGGTTCGAGAAGGAGTGCTTCCCATCAGGTTGCAAACTGCGGTGACGAATGACTTCGCCTCCAGGAGAAATGAGGGATCAAAAGCGGCTTCGTCCAAAGGGTTATCCGAGAGTTGCACCGAATGAATCACGAGCGCGCTATTTGGAACTCCGGGCTTGGATTCCCCGTGCTCAAGAAAGCTTCGAGTCCGGTTGGGAAAGGGTGATGGTAATTGGACAGTATCATCATATTCGAGTTGGACCCAGGACTGAGTTTCACCTGCTGCTTTTCTGGCTTATTTGGTTGCCTTAGCGGCCGGAAGCTTTGCTTGCGGTGGTTCGATTGGTCCTGTGGTCATGGGAGTATACAGTTCAAACGTCCAGAGGGTTTTTCCCATGAAAGAAACGGGAAATCTTAACATGTTGGTTTCATCAAAACGCCATACATTCGAAATCCCTGCAGAAGGAACGTAAAAAGAAAGTTTCCCCAAAGCGGAATGATAATTCTACCTCCGCCGGTTTGACCGTTGAAGCAAAGGGTTTAAACTTCGTTGGAGGGACAAATGACGAACCAGGCAGGAGCCACTCAGACGTTAGGAGCACTCCCCAATCCCCGATGAGAATTGCCACTTACAACGTTAACGGTGTGAACGGTCGCTTGCCTGTGCTTCTGCGCTGGCTTGAGCTGGCCCAGCCTGATGTAGTCTGCCTGCAGGAACTGAAAGCGCCCCAGGAGAAGTTTCCAGAGGGCGCCATCGAAAAAGCGGGTTATGGTGCGATCTGGAACGGGCAGAAAGCGTGGAACGGGGTTGCGATTCTCGCCAAGGGTGAAAAGCCGAGTGAAACGCGCCGTGGATTACCAGGCGATCCAGAGGACATCCACAGCCGTTATCTCGAAGCTCTCATCGATGGAACCATTGTAGGCTGTTTATATTTACCAAATGGCAACCCGGCGCCGGGTCCGAAATTCGACTACAAGCTGCAATGGTTTAAACGCCTGACAAAATATGCGGCGAGCCTTTTAAAACTCAATGTCCCGGTCGTTTTGGCTGGCGATTACAATGTGATCCCAACCGAACTCGATGCTTATAAGCCCGAACGCTGGGTTGATGATGCGCTGTTTTTTCCGGAATCACGCGCGGCCTACCGTAAGCTCGTTGATCAGGGCTGGACAGATGCGCTGCGGAAGCTCTATCCGAACGAGAGAGTTTATACTTTCTGGGATTACTTCCGGAATTCCTACGCCCGCGATGCAGGCATCCGTATTGATCACTTTCTGCTCAGTCCCCAAGTTGCATCTCGACTTATGTCCGCGGGTGTTGATCGGGAGGTTCGAGGTTGGGAGAAAACCAGCGATCATGCCCCCACATGGATCGAACTATCGGAAAAGTGAAACGAGGCGACGCCGGTCCAATTATTCTTCGGGTTTGAGGTCAAGGCATCTCGGACTTAAATCGTAACGATTGTACCGCTGGTAATCGAGCGCTCTTCGGCTTCACAAATCCGGACGGAGTTGAATCCGTCCTCAGCGGTGACGAGCGAGGGGCGCTGGCCGGTGCGGATGCATTCGATAA
>JAQGOX010000493.1 GCA_028293365.1 Verrucomicrobiales bacterium
TTTGTTGTTGTTCATCTGTTGATTCGCGTAATTGATCTACTTCGCCCATCGGGACAAATGGGCACAGCAAATGCATGTGAATTTTCTTCGCGATCAAGTGGACTTGTTCAAATTGGTATCACGGCGACGATGAAAATTGCAAGTTCAAAAGCAAAAGAATTGAAGCAATCAGCGAAATGACCGCCAAATGAAATGGAACCGCGGAATTCGACTCTTTCATCTCGCAAATCGGTCCAGCCCGAGTTCAGAATTTCTAATTCCACAGGATCGGAAGACATTTTACCGGAATCACTTCGGCACGGATGCAAACGCTTGCGCGGCAAATTTTTGAAGAACGCCTCTCCTGAACTGGCCAATCATGGCTCCATCACTTCTACACGAAAGAATTTGCCAGCGGCGTTGGTAATCGAATCCTCAAAGATCGCATCGAAACTGGAAGCAGGAAAGGTCAATTCGTTCCCTGGCGCATTCAGCGGCTGCCAGGAGGCCGCAGTGGAAAGGTTTGTGGTGGATTGCACCTGAAAACCACGATTTGCCAGGTGTTGGAATTGAATCTGAATCGTCTGACCTGTGCGCGAAGCCTTCACCTGCCAAAAACTATTTCGCTGCAACGGATCGGTACCGGTAAGAAACTCAAGATAGTTCGAGGCCCCATCGGAGTCGTAATCATTCGTTGCTTGAGCCTGCGGACTATTGGTGGAGCCAAAGTATCGATTCTGCCAGTCGGTAAAACTCTGATAATTCGTGAGATCGGTCATGATCCATTGCCGGACGAGGTTAATATTTTCCATGTCCAGTTCGTTCGAGGCGAGCGGTGGCATCCGTTTCGAACCGGCCGTGGATATTTGACCGAACAAGACGGAATGTTCAATGGAGCCCGGTTTTAGGACACGGTTTTCAGAATCCCCTCCGTTGCTCGTGGGAATGCCGTCAACGAGGCCGGCCAGAGAAGTGGGGGTTTCGATCCGCGCGTCAAAAACGCTTTGACCTGGGCCGTTGGGCTGGTGGCATTGCGAACAGTTGGCATCCAAATAGGAACGAACTCGATATTCAACGCTGGCGGATGGGTCGCGGGCATTAGCCAGGGCAGGAATTGCCAACGGGTTCGGCCGGTTTTTGGTTGGAAAATAACCGGCGTGAACCAGAGCACTGATCTGATTTTCGGAAGCCCACTGTTTTCCAAAGTCAGAGTCACGGTTAATCTGGTTCGCCTTAAAGCCCAACACCCAACCCGCGGTGGAGTTGTGACAGATCAGGCACTCTGTCCTGCTTGGATAATGCCAGATTTGAGTCCGCACAATTCCTCCCTCATGAACTGCGAAGGATTCATCCAGGCCGTTCTCCCCCACCAGAATCGCGTTTGTCTGGCTGTCGTCCCAGCGGTAGGTGGCGCCGTAAACTCCTTGCGAATTTCGCACCAGCAATCGGGTTTCGAGACGTCGGGCAGATTCAGGAACACCGTTGGTCAGGTCCAGCTCAAAATGCTTGATCCAAACGGATCCGAATGGAAACTGCCACTTTCCATTATCGGAGGCGCTGATTACAAGGTTGGTATTAGGAATAGAAAACCACCGTTGCTTGGAGGCGTGGTCGGACCAGAACGGAACGTTGATCTCGTAGGGTACAACTCCCGCATGCGGGGAAAGCGTCGTTAGGTTAGTGAATGCTCCTGTGTCGGCGAGCGTCGGCGGCAGCGGCTGTCCTGCGGAAGTGCCGTTATAGACCAGCCGGCTAATGGAGGCGCCATAAAAAAGCGCCATCAAAACATCCCCATTGCTGGGATCAATCCCAAAAGCCGATATCCCCGGGAGAGTGGTCAGCCTGCGCCAGTTGCTGGCGTATTGTCCATCGTACCGGAAAGCCCAAATATTACCATTTACATGGTCCGCAAAAATGTAATTTCCACTGATCTCGGAAAATCGTCGGCCATTATAAACCACTCCCCCCATCACCGCGGATGCCTGGAGAGCATCTGCGCTTCCGTGCATGTATTCCAAAATCGGATCAATCGCGCTAAAGTTCCGCCCTGTCAGGGGAGAGCCGAACTGCGGACCCGCGATGGTTCCTTCACGAATCGGCCATCCATAGTTCCCGCCCTTTACAATGACATTTATCTCTTCGTAGGTCGCCTGACCAACATCACCGCAGTAAAGGAGGCCAGTAACGGAATCGAATGACATCCGCCAGGGGTTTCGCAATCCCTTGGCCCAAAATTCAGTGCAAACCTTTAGAGGATCGACCGGAAGCGAATTAAAGTTTGTTACACCCACAAATGGATTGTCGAATGGTATGGCATAATTAGTGGAACTGGCAGGATGCGAATTGGGCGGAAGATTGCCGGGGCGTTTATCCACGTCAATCCGCATAATCCCGGCAAACAGCCCTCGATCGATGACTTGCCCTTTGTTCAAAGTATCATCGCTCCCACTGGCATCCCCCAGGGACGCGTACAAATATCCATCTGGGCCAAAATGAATATCACCTCCATGATGCTCGCTTCCGAGCCTGAATTGCGTGGTGAGGGGAACCTCTGTTTCGCTCGATGCCTGATTCGGGTCGTCAGCCGACGCTTCGAACCGAGAGATGCGATCATGCACTCCAACACCCTCCGCAGTATTCGTCTTCAGGGTGTAGTTCACGTAAAAATAGCGGTTTGTGGCAAATCCGGGGTGGAAGGCCAAACCGAGAATACCTCCTTCGTCGTTAAAGTAGGTGCGATTGGTCAGATTTAGAAACACGGATGTGGTCGGATTCGCCAGATTGGTGATGACAATGATGCGTCCAGCCTTCTCGACCACGAAAAGCCTGTTCGTTTCTCCCGGAGGCGCACTGATGGCCATTGGAAATTTAAACGTTACATTTCCGAACGCGGGGATTGTTTGAAATCCTAATGTCGGCGGATCTGAGGGCATCTTGAGGCTGTTATTCGGAAATCGCCGTAACGCCGGTGCGGTTTGCGCGAAGGATGCGGTCTGCATCGCCGACAAAAAGCCTAACAGGACAAGCAACGTTACAAAGGGCACCCGCAAAAGTTGCGGTGAATGATCCGAAATGTCAAAACAGTCCCCGCTCCACCTATACGAAAAATCGTTCTCGTGCTGATTTGCCTTTGCCAGAGTTTTTCGAAGCACTAACATCAAACCGTGTGGCAGCTTTTCAAACAGTCGCTGTTATTTATTCGCCAGGAGAAAAAATGGTGGCTCATTCCTCTCATTTTCATGCTGCTTTTACTTGGTGCGCTCATTCTGTTTTCCTCGACCTCCGTGCTGGCGCCGTTTATGTACCCTTTCATGTAAGCGCATGCTGAATTGCGGCCACCGTTTCATCGTTGGCCCGCGATTCGCATTCAGCTTGCCTCCTGGATTAACAATTTCGCTAAAAACCAACAGTTTAGCTTATTAATGCGCCGCATCCTTGGCATCTCTGCATTTTACCATG
>JAQGOX010000507.1 GCA_028293365.1 Verrucomicrobiales bacterium
ATTGCCATCATCCTCGGAAACAGCGAATCGACCGTAAAAAAGCATGTTCTGGAGATTTTTGCGAAACTAGGTGTCGAAACTCGCACCGCCGCCAGCTTGCGTGCACTTGAAGTACTAAGTTCCACGAATTGCGGTTGAATATTCCGGCAGGGTGCCATCGATTTTTTGGTGACGCCGGAGACTTGATCGATTGCTCCCGCACCATCATACTAATTCTATGTTAGCGGACGAACAAGCCACGCCTGAGCAGGTTGCGGCGCTGCGCGAAATGACAGGAATGCGTCGGATGCAGCTCGCTGAGCAGTTGTATTGGTTCGCGCGAAAAATGAAGAAGGCGGGCTTGCAAGCGCAGCATATAGATTGGACCGAAGAGCAAATAAATTGCGAGTTGGTCCGGATTTTTCTGCATGCCCGCACCTGAGCTTTTTTTGCTATTCGTTCGCCCGTTGAATCGGGCTGGGATTCGTTATATTATTACGGGCAGTGTGGCTGCGATTTTCTACGGTGAGCCACGCCTTACACACGATGTCGATTTTGTCGTCTTTTTGAATGGGGAAGATATTCGTCGTCTTGAGGAGTATTTTACCTCCCCGGGTTATTACCTTCCGCCAGCCGAAACGATCGCAGTGGAAGCTGGGCGCGAACAGAGAGGCCATTTTAATATCATTCATACTCAAACCGGCTTCAAGGCAGACCTTTACCTAACCGGTCGTGACGAATTGAATGCCTGGGGTTTTAGGATGAAGCGCCAACTTGAATTTGAAGGGGAATCAATCTGGCTGGCTCCGCCTGAATACGTCATCGTTCGCAAACTTGAGTATTTTCGCGAAGGTGGTTCGGAAAAGCATCTTCGAGACATTCGTTCCATGCTCGCAATCTCAGAGGATCAAATAGATCGAGCTCAACTTAATGAGTGGATCGAGCGTCGAGAATTGCAGAATCAATGGCGGCTGGTCGCTTCGTGAACCCGGAGGCTGGAATCCGAAACTGAATATTCCTTTTCCGAATCACCTCGCCATTTCGAACGTAAAGCCCTTCAGGTATTCCGTTTCCGGAATTCCGGGAATGACTGGATGGTCGGGGGATTGGGAATAAGTTGCAGTGCGGCGAAGGATGCGGTGCGCATCGTAAGCCGCATCCAGAATCACTTGCTGGAACATGTTCGCATCGACGTGATGAGAACAGCAAAAAGTTGCCAACGCTCCGCCGCGTCTCAATAATTTCATGGCCCGCAAATGAATCTCCTTGTACCCGCGCAATGCATCAGGAATCGAAGCCCGATTCCGCGTAAATGACGGAGGATCCAGGATAATCAAATCGTAACGAGGAATAACCCTTTCGTGGGCGCCCGTGCTGGTGTGCGTTTTTAACCAATCAAACACGTTTGCCGTTTCGAAGGAGCAACTTTCGCCGACCTCGTTTTTTGCCGCGTTCGCAGTCGCTGCGGCGACGGCCGCTTCGCTTTGATCGAGTCCGTGCACATGAGCTGCGCCTGCTTTTGCCGCGTGCAAGGCGAATCCGCCGAGGAATGTAAAACAGTCGAGCACCGCAGCGCCCTTTGCGAGTGCGGCGACGTTTTGATAATTCGTTTGTTGGTCCAGGTAATAGCCGGTTTTGTGTCCTGCCGCGAGGTCCACCTGAAATTTGAGGCTGTTCAGGTTGATTTCGATGGACTCCACCGCTTCGCCAAAAAGAACGCCGTTCACTTCGGCCAGTCCTTCAAACTTGCGCGACCCAATATCGTTTCGCTCGAGGATTGAGCGTGGAGAAAAAATCCGCACCAGAGCATTCGCGATCTCACCCTTGCGCTGATCCATTCCCAAAGAGGAAGTTTGCACCACCAAAACATCTTCATATTTGTCGATGATCAATCCGCTTAGAAAATCGCTTTCAGCATTTACAACACGAAAGGAGGTCGCATTTGGCAAATGTTTCCTGCGCAGCGCCAGCGCTTCCCGAATGCGCTTCTCAAAGAAGGCTTCATCGATTTCAATGCGATCATTCTCGATGATTCGCACGCGAATTTTGGAACGCAAATTGAAGAAGCCCACTCCAATAAACCGCTGGCGATGGTCTTTGACTTGAACCAGATCTCCATCTTTTGGGGGGGAGGTGATCCGTAATATTGAACCTTCGTAAAGCCAGGGATGTCCGGCGATCAAGCGATCTGCTTCTCCGGGTCGAACCAGAACCGTAGGTAAATTCTCTTTTTCCATATGCGTGTTTGTAAACAGTAACCGAACCTGCGACCGGCACTCTAAGGCAAACAAATGAAATGACCAAACTCCAATTTAGGAATTCTCCAATCAGCTTGCATTTGTGCGTCGAAATCACCATTTTCACGCGACAACTATGAAATCACTGTGCTCTTTGACTGCACTTCTCACTTCTCTGTTTTTATTTTCCGGCTGTATTCATCATGAAAGCGTGGTTCGCCACGATGCGTCACGGGTGAAGGTCGAATTCGAAAATGAAACCGCCGGGCGCATGTTTTATGAGGCTTTGAGCACGATGCATTCGGAGGGCGAAAGTTCGACTCAGGTGGAAATCCCAGTTGTTTTTGAACATAAACAACGGGTAATCACTGGCGAAGGCGAACGCTTCAATCGAGCGGTTGCCGAGTGCGATACAAATAAGGATGGAAAGATTACGGAAGTTGAGGCGCGCATTTTTGCGAAGCGACATCATTGAACTTCATCGTAGATTTCAATCCTCTCCCGATAACGCTGTTAAGAGTCGTTTCCAAAAACGCGCGACCTAGTTTCTTAAGTTTTTTCGAGCAAACTCATCGGGAATGTCCTTATTGCTTAAAAGTGGAAACCCTGATAGCTTTCCGAAGTGGCCAACGAAGATTTTCAATCCCGGGAAAAACGGTTGCAGCAAAGCCGGGAGAAACTTGTTGCCTTACAGAACAGTATTAAAGCCCTTAGTCCCGTTAAACCCCCGGCACCCAGGGTGCAGCCGAAAGTGACGAAGAAGACTAAGCGCTGAAATTGGGTATTGGGAAAGGACCGGCTAGCTGCGCGCTGACAATGGCCTAGCTATAGAGTGAGGTTCGGAACCTTCCCGGTGAGGGCAGGCGGGGCAAAGGTTCCAAATCAACTTTAAATCGTGGGCCGGGGAAGACGCCACCAGGCTAATACCCGATTGACTTCTAAATCGCCATTGGGGTGATGCCAAATGCCATCTCGATCAATATAGCCCCCCTGCTGATAAGATTCGGTCCTATAAGGCACGATTTTTCCGACACTGGGTAAAGCCACCTTCACTGAAATCCATAGCTCGTCTCCAAAACTTTGCTCGGGCAAATCGTAAACCATCGCCTCATTTTTGCAGGCATTCAAAAAGTTGTGTATCGGGAAAATCCTGAACAATATTACCGGACGACTCCCTGCTCGATTTTAGGCGCTTCGAAACTCTGTTGATTTCGCGGCTGGAGTAGCATCCGCCGGACTGTCATCCTGCTTCGATGCGAGAAGTAAAAATGCTCACATTTACTCTGATTGCAGTTGTGGCTCAGTCCTCAGGCATTGCTGGCCAACTTATAGACGTCCTGGCCAAGCCTTCCCTTCTGCCTTTACCATCCGGCCGGGTCATTCGGGTATCGACC
>JAQGOX010000517.1 GCA_028293365.1 Verrucomicrobiales bacterium
TCCCATGAATAAGTTTCCGGCGCATAGAGTTGCAAAGAGGTGTCTAACGACCGTGCGACCGATGATACTATTGTTCATGACAGCATCAAATCTGAATGCCGAAACGCGTTTAGTCTATAGGTGGTCCTTCCGGGATTCACCAATTTGAAGAAGGCTGAGGTATAAAAGTCCAATTATAGTTGGCAAACCGCCACCGGCAGTTCGGACTAGAATCATCCAACTGAATCGACTGCCCACACCCAATATGCGAACTATTTCGGTTTGGGCGCCGATGCGTCCACACGCATCTCCCAGAATTGACAATTCCACTGTCGGCCAGTACCGTCTGACAGCATGAAAACGATCTCGCTCCGCATGCTGGTCCGCGAGCCTCTGAAGGTCAAGCGAATGACGCGATCTGGCAAACCTGTGCAAGTCACCGACAACGGACGGCCTTTGTGGGTGATTCATCCGGCCGTTACCAAAGACGACCAGGAGCACCGCCGGGCTGAAATCGAAGCGGAACTTGCCGAAGTTCTTAGTGCATCCAGGTCAGAAATCGCTCTCTCAAAAATAATTTTGGAATCGAGACGATGAGGGTCTATGCCGATACAAGCTTTCTTGTCAGGTTGGTAAGTATCGAACCCGGGTCGGCGGAAGCAATGGCTGAATTTCGGCGACTGGAGTTTCCTGAATTGTTTTTTCTGCCCCTGCATGCGCTTGAAGTTACGAATGCAATTCGCCAGCGAGCCTTTTATCTCCGGCGCAACGCAGACCGGCGGCAACGCTCGGCAAACAAACGCGAGCGCGATACTGCTTTGGCAAGGATCGACCGGTGGATTGGGCGTGGATGGCTGAAAGAAATCTCATCTGATTGCGACGATGCCTTGCTTCGAGCCAAATTACTTTCTGAACGTCATACCGAACGTCTCGGCTGTCGTGGGTTCGATCTACTACACGTAGCCTTCGCCCTCGAACTGGAATGCGAGATCTTTCTTACCTCGGACCGAATCCAGGGCGACCTCGCGCGCGCGGAAGGCTTGGAAGTCACGATCAGCTCGCACAACTGACGGCAGGCATCCAAAAGACTACCATTCCGAGGTCCAACCCGCTTTTGATTCGCAGCCGAAAATCACCTTGGAATCGGACGCAATAGTTTGTCGCTCCAAAGCGCGTTCATTTGGGTATTTATAGTGAGCCGTCGTGCCGCAATGGGCCAGATCAACGCAAATCTTGGAGAGATCACAGAGCAATTGAAGCGGTTGGGCGCGGTAAGCTCTTCCTTTCCGCAGTGAATTTTTTCCGCATCGCAATCACCCTTCAATTCCTATGAGTCCCGGGATCAATCTTCGCTAACGTTTCCAGCGCGGCCTCCGCAATTTCATCGGAAGGATCTTCAGTTAGCATTTTGATCGCTGGGAGAGCACTCCGCGCTGCCGGACCAAATTCCCCAAGAGCCCGCAACGTGTGCAGACGCCAGGGACTATCATTGGCCCGAAGCAAACTCAATAAAACCGGAAGAGATTGCGAATTGTCCCCTGTCATTTTCCAAAGCTGCCTCGCCGCGCTGAAGCTTTCATATGGCTCCGTGCTCTTTAGCGCTGCCTCGAGGAGGGGAATACCAAATTCTGCTTCGGGCGGGTCAATCAACCAAATCGCCTCCAGAACCGATGAGAGTCGATTCGAAGGTCCCTTTTGCAATAATGCCTTCAGTGCAGGAATCGCCCGTTTGGCGGATGGTCCTATCCGACCCAAGGTATAAGGAACCGAAGTAGAGTTGTAACGAATCCATTTATCGTCTCCAAGTGCCCTGATTAATGTCGGAACGGCCGGCGCTGCATTTGCGCCAAGATTCGCCAGCATATCTGTGGTTAAACTTCGCACAGACACTCCAAACGGAATTTTAGCACGAGAACCTGCATCCATTGTGGACTCAGAGGGCCGCTCGTCGAATTCAACCAAAAGTGGAACCAGCCTGGGTAATAAAACCGGGGCATCGGAAGGTCCTACCGAATCGCTGATACGATTCAAAACCATGCAGGCGCGTTCACGTATTTGAGACTCTGCCCCACTGGAGTTGAAATGTTGGCGCCATTTCCAGGGGAGCTTGTCGTAAAGGCGATCACGGAGCGGACCTTCGCCCCAATGTCGAATTTGCATTGCATCGAGAAGCGGCAGGATCGCGAGCGGACCAAGCGTTCTCAAGGCATCCAATGTGTTGGTTCCCGGCGGACGACTTATCGCTTCTTGAACCCAGTAAGAAGCTGGCTTGCCCATATAAAGAGGCTCCGGAGGTTTATGTCGGCTGATCAAAAACGCTGATAGGAAAAGTATAACCCCGACAGCGACCGCCACCTTCAAAGGCGCACCCCTCGCTTTTTCTACAATCCGCCGCAAAAACATCAACTTCCTTTTATCATGGAGGCGATCGGTTGCGAGCATTAGTGGAAACCAAGTTCCAGGAATCTAAACCCGCCCATTCTGTTCGAGCTCCATCGATTGTAGATCGGAGCACCGACCTGATGGTTTCCTCCAATCTCGACCAAATCGTTTCAAAATCGCGGGTTGACGGACTCCAAACCTCGCGTAAGCTTTCCGGCTCGTCGCCGCAGGCGAATCCAGCTCTGCGTCTTTCTCGGAAGGGTAATAAAAAGACCTCTCGATCGCGATGAACGATTTATTCCATGCTTACAATTAGAGATCTTAAAATGACACTGGGCGGGCGCACGCTATTCGAAAACGCCAGCTTTCAGGTGAATGCCGGCGATCGCGTTGCGTTGGTCGGTCCCAATGGTGCCGGTAAATCCACGTTGTTCTCCATCATTTTGAAGGAGAAGCAGCCGGATTCAGGCGTCGTGGAACGGGACGCGTGGACCATGGTCGGCTATCTTCCCCAGGAAGGGGAAGCCCTCGGTGACGAAACCGTGCTGGATGTCGCCACCGGACGCGTTGAAGAATTGCCGGGCCTGGTGCAACGGTTGCACGAACTCGAGAAGACGGGCGAAGTCTCTTCGGCCGAATATATGGAGGCGCATGCCAAACATGACGCGCTCACCGATCCTCAGGTCGAAACCAAAGCGAAAAAAATGTTGCGCGGTCTTGGCTATCGCGATTCGGATTTCGACCGCAAAGCGCGGGAAATGAGCGGCGGGTGGGTCATGCGCGCCCGATTGGCGCGTTTGCTGGTCATGGAGCCAGATCTGCTTCTGCTCGACGAGCCGACAAACCATCTCGATCTGCTCTCGCTGCTTTGGCTGCAGAATTACCTTAAAAACTATTTCGGCGCGCTTCTGCTGATTTCGCACGATCGCCAGTTCATGGACGAAGTGGTCGGACAGGTGCACGAAATTTCGGAAAAGAAACTCATCGCCTACACCGGCAATTATACCGACTACCTTCGGCAGCGCGAAGAACGTTACGAGCAACAGTTGGCCGCTTACAAAAACCAGCAGCGCGAAATCCAATCATTGCAGGAATTTGCCGACCGGTTCCGCGCGGTTCCGTCCAAAGCGTCACAAGCCATGAGCAAACTCAAGGCGATCGAACGCATGGAACTGATCGAGAAACCGCAGGCGCCGCGAAAGCCATTTCGTTTCCAGATCCCTGAACCGCCGCGCGGAGGCCAGCGTGTGATTTCCCTCGAAGGCATTCACATGGCGTATGGCACTCACCAGGTCTATCGCGGCCTGGACCTTACGGTTGAGCGCAGCGTGCGCACCGTTCTCGTTGGACCGAATGGCGCAGGCAAATCGACCTTATTAAAGATCCTGGCCGGGGTGGTTGAATTCCAACTGGGCGAGCGCAAGCTCGGTCATAATTTAAAAATCGGTTACTTCAGCCAGCATCGCGCCGACACGCTCGATCCGGAAAAGACTGTTCTCGATGAAGTGCTCGCGAGCGCTCCCGCAATGCGTGAAGATGAGGCCCGCGGCATTCTTGGTTCCTTCATGTTCCGCAAGGATGACATCTTCAAAAAGACCGCGATCCTCAGTGGAGGTGAAAAGAGTCGCCTGAACCTGGTAAAATTCCTGGTCGATCCGCCAAACCTGCTATTGATGGATGAACCGACGACGCATCTGGACATTCAAACGGTAGAGTCGCTAACCCTCGCGCTCGAACGCTATGCGGGCACCCTCGTCTTCATTTCTCATGACGTCCATTTCATCCGCCACCTTGCTTCACAGGTGATCCATGTGAATGCAGGCCAGGTCACGACCTACGCGGGCGGCTACGATTATTTCCTCGAAAAAACAGGCGCGCTCAACGACGAACGGGCGGCACTTACTGCGGCGTAAGCCAACAATTCCGATTTTACGGACCGCGGCTTTATCGCCGAGATACTGATCAGACGGAGGGATAGGCTACATTGAGTCACGAGAGATTTGCGGATTTGGCAAGGTTTAACACGTTTCTCGTGGCGTGAGCGAGAGAAGATACCTGTTAACGGTCTCTGCCCGAGCAAACAACGCCGCCAAATCCGGGCAAATAGCCGTGAGGCATTGTAGTTTATCCCGCCGTCTGATCAGTCAACCGCAGCACTGGCGCAGGCAATGAACGGGCAAATTACTAATCAAAACGGTCTGTCCGCCTTACACGTTGCGGGTAGATGCTCCGCGCACATACCCCTGCCGACAGTTCGGATCGGCTCCGTGCGCTCGACCCGCCGCGGTGATTGGACAATTTCGTTACGCCCGTGCGAACAGCCCAGCGGTCTATTCGCTACGTGCGCGTTCGAAAGGTAGGGCGCCGACCGCTTGGCGGCGCCCGCGGGCGTTACGGAAGTGTGCGTAATAGTCGCGTTGTTGAGCGCATTTAAGCCTCATCTGATTGCCACGATGATACCCTGGCGGAAAGTTCGGATCGGCTCAGTGCGCTCAACCTGCCGGGGTGATTGGACAATTTCGTTACGCCCGTGCGAACGGCC
>JAQGOX010000518.1 GCA_028293365.1 Verrucomicrobiales bacterium
TTACCGAGAGCGCGCGTAACCAGTGGCATAACAATCCAGGTCAGGCTGGCTACCATGGCGGCGTTGAAGACAATGCTGCTGACGACAAACGGCCATGATTGGATGGCCGGGCCGAGGGCAACGTTCAGAATCATCGCCACCGGGCAGACGCCCAGAAACGTGGAGACCGCCATTTTCCACTTTGGCAACGGTCGTATTGAAGCTCCAGGAAGCGTGAACCAGCTTTCGAGGCCCGTTAGCTCTTCAGCGCGGGACTGGCCTTCTGTGAGCTCGGCTGCAACCTGGTTCCACTCCAGGTATTCGGGGGAAGCGCGAAACTCCTCCAGTGCTTCACGGCTGGCGAACTTGCGAACAATGCCGTATTCGCGCGAACCGCTGCCAAAAGCGGGACGCATGATATGAACGCCATCTTGGCCCGGCAATGCGAGGGAGCGCTGCACAAAGTCATGCAACGCCCGTTCGAAGTCCGTTTCACGTCCCGCTTTAACGGTCCGGGTGATCGAAACAGTGATTGGCGTCGCGCTCATAAAGAAACGGCTGCCGCCGTCCTGAACGGCAGCCGGGACCGTGGGTTCAGCGATATGAAGGGGCAGCCGGGGTTATGCTTCGGGCGGGCGCGTGACCATCACCGGAGATTTTTTTGGGAACGATTTGCGGCTTCTGCGCCGATTGAGGAGCGTGATGGACCATGGTGTACGCGTACTCGACGCCAACGCCGTAGGCGCCCGCTTGCGGCTTCAGCAAACTCATCAGGGCGTTGTAGTGCTCTCTCCTCGCCCAATCGCGCTGCCATTCGAGTAGCGCCCCGATCGTTGTGAGTCGCACCGCGCCAGCTTGAACCATTCGAGATAGAGCCGCTTCCTGCGCGGCAGGCGAAGTCGCGCCACAACAATCCTCGACGACGTATATGTTGTAACCTTCGCCGAGCATCTCGATGGTCGGCCAGGTGACGCAGACCTCGGTCCACAGGCCGGTAACAAGAATGTTCTTGCGACCAGTGGCTTCGATGGCTGCGCGAAAGCCCGGGTCGTCCCAGGAATTCATTGAGGACCGTTCGATGACCGGTTGACCTGGAAAGACGTCGAGCAGTTGCGGCCACACGTATCCGGAAAAGCTTTCCGTTTCGACGGCGGTGATGACGGCGGGGACGCCGAATTCCTTTGCTACCTTCGCGAGAAGGGTGACGTTATTGATGAGGTTGGCGCGATCAATATTAGCGACGCCAAAGGTCATTTGTGGCTGGTGGTCAATAAAGACAATCACGCTGTCCTGGGGCGTATACAATTTGTGATAGTTTGACATATTAGCTTCTTCAGTTTGATTTCCACGCATATTTGCGATGGTAAAATTTTAGCGCACTGAAAAGTTCGTTGCTATTGAACCTCCGGCGGGTATGGGGCTATCTCCAATGGGGGATGCCGGGAACAGACTAAAAAGTTCCCGCTGCGATGATTGGCTTCGGAACGAAGGGAAGACAGATCTGCAGGAAGGACTGCGGTTTCTCAATTTCGAGACTGAGCCTGGCCATCAATGCTGAGACTCCTGCGTCGATGATTTGGTCGCACTTCGCGAGATCTTGTTGGCGGAACCGGACATTTTCGCGCACGAGAGATTCGAGAGTGTCGATATTGTAGAGGTAAACGCCCTCCAGAGAGTGGACGCCAGCATCAATGTTGCGGGGCACAGCAATGTCGATCAGGAATAACAGCCGG
This sequence comes from Verrucomicrobiales bacterium, assembly GCA_028293365.1. Taxonomy (GTDB): domain Bacteria; phylum Verrucomicrobiota; class Verrucomicrobiia; order Limisphaerales; family SXQI01; genus JAQGOX01. The sequence continues at coordinate 1,713 of JAQGOX010000518.1, forward strand.
TTCTTGCGCCTGCGCATCAGGTTTTCGACGTCCACGCGATGCAACAATGTATTGGGGCAGCCTGCTGCCGCCACAACAATGTCCACGTCGGTCATTGTTTGCAGGCATTCTTCGAATCGCACCGCCTCGCCACCAAATTCCCTGGCCAATTCAACGGCCCGTTCGAAGGAGCGATTAGAGACGAGGATTGACCGTGCACCATTTTTCGCCAAATGGCGAATACAGGTTTCACCCATTCGGCCAGCGCCAATGATCATGACCTTCTGCTGCGAAAGGTCATCATGGAAAATCCTTTCCGCCAACTCGACTGCGACACTGCCAACGGAGGTGGCGCCACGGCCGATGCTGGTTTGAGTGCGGGTTTCCTTCACGGTTTGAAACGCCTTTTGAAAGACCCGGTTCAGCATTCGGCCGGTCAGGTGAGCCGCCCGAGCCGCTTCATACGCGGTCTTCACTTGCCCGGTAATCTCGGTCTCGCCTACCACCATCGAATCAAGGCCGCTGGCGACGCGAAAGAGATGGCGCACCGCTTCAACGTTTTCAATGACGTAACCATGCAGGCGAAGGTCATGCTCACTGCACCCCACTGCCTTCGAGAGCGAATCCAACGAGCGCGCTTCGTACCGCGTCGCGCCGTATATTTCCACCCGGTTGCACGTGGAGAGCAAAACCACTTCGTCGAGTTCGCCCTCCACTTGCAAACGGCGAGTTTGCTCGAGGAGCCGTGGGGGTGTGACCGCAAATTGTTCACGCACCTCGACGGGCGCCGTTCGATAGTTCACACCGGCAACGAAAAGCTTCATCGGACCTTCCTGACGTCTAACTGCGCCCGCTCCCTGGGCACTTCGCTTTCCGAATGTCGAAAGTCGGAAATGACCTGTGTGAGAACCTGCATCAGAGCCTGATTCCAGCCGTCCATCAACGCGGTCGGCGTGGCCGACTTCAGCGGAACAGAGCGCGCATACTCCCGTTCCAGCAGGACTTTTCCAGGGAGGGCATTCGGCGCGTCAAAGAACCGAAAGCGCATGGTCAAGACTGCGACAGGACGCTGCGGCTGACGGAAATCGCCGTAGAGCCGGGTTACACTGATCTCGGCGAATGTATTTGGTTTGAGGGAGCTGCTGCGTTCGACCACTGCGACGAAACTTGCCTGGTCGCGCAGCCATTCGCGGATCGTAATGAGCAGGCCCTCGGCGGGAGTGTCCAGGAATGCAGCGTAAGGATCGCGCACGTAAGTATAATCCCCCGTGCGGTACACGAGCGGCCGTCCTTCAAAAGGGGCGGCGATTTCCAGGTTTCTAATGCCGAGCACGCGTTCAATTGCTGCGTTTGACGAAGCCATTTGCTCCGGTGCGGTAAAGGCGAATGTTTGTCGATTCAAAGAGGGCCTGGAAAGACACCCGCTTAGAGTGCAAGCGGAAATGAGAATGGCTGTCGTGATGAAGATTGAGCCGGATGATGAATGTGAAGGATTCATTTTGATCGAGAATTTCAGCAGGCTCATTTCCTTGCAGTTGGTTGAACTTCCTTCACATGAGAAGGCGGGTTTCCGAAAAGAAAGCCGGAGGGGTATTGTTTCAATTCGAGCAGCACGTCATCCAGGTCACCCAGGGTTCGGTGAGCGTTACCCAGTGTCTGGTTAAGCGCGTCAAAATTAATGTTCGTCAGACCGGGTTTAATCCCTTCGACGGTCTCGCTGAGGTCGCCAAGAAGACCGCCCAGGTCCCGGGCCAGCTTCTCCAACTTCATCCGCTTCACCGTCTCGTCCGCATCTGCGATGAAGGAGTGGAGTTTGGTGTTGCTGCCCCTCAATTCCGTCAGCAGAGAATTGGCATTCGCGCTAAGAGCCCCGAAGTCTGCCTGTTTCGCCCGGTCGAAAACCTCCCCTGCCGACTTCAGGCCGCTTTGAAGCAATTGGTTCAAGGCACCGAAATCCAAGCGCTCAACGTTGCGCAGAGATCTCTCGATTGAGGCGAGCAATTCGCCGAGCAGGCTCGGCGCCGCAGGGATGTAGGTGTGCTTTGGTCTCCAGGGAATCCGCGCCGGAGGGTTTTCGGTTGGATTCAGATATTCTACTGATAGCAGGCTTGTTCCAGTGATGCCCTGGCTTTTGAGGCGCGCCCGCAGGCCTCGGCTGATCGCTGATTGGAGCATCTCACTACGAGCCGCCCCGGGCGGCAGGGGTGTTACGTCGTTTCGCATCTCGAATTCGACAACGACGTAGCTTGGTTGGGTCTCCCGGTATTCGTTCCAGGAGAAGCTTATGTTTCGGACTTTCCCGACGCGCACACCGCGGAGTTCAACGGGAGCGCCGACCGCAAGTCCGGTCACATCGCCAGCCACGTAGGTTTCAAACACACTTGTGCGCACAAAATAGCTGCGTGCACCAAAGGCAAGAATTCCGGCTACCAGCAGCGCCAGGCCGCCGAGAGTGAACAACCCGAGTTTGAGATTGTTGGTCAGCTTGTTCATTCAGCTTGAGGGTGGTGTTCGGACTCGGCCGATTCCGGTTCCCGGTTGAAGAACTGACGCACCCACGGATCACGGGAGCTTTCGCGAAGCTCGGCTGGCCTGCCTTCCGCGATGATTGATCGAGTTCGGCCGTCGAGCATGATCACCCGGTCGGCAATGGCGTAGATGCTTGCCAGTTCGTGGGTGACGATCACGAAAGTAATGCCGAAATGATGCGCCAACTCTTTGATCAGCAGGTCCAAACCAGCTGAGGTTACAGGATCAAGTCCAGCCGAAGGTTCATCAAGGAACAAGATGCGCGGGTCGAGCGCCATGGCCCGCGCGATGGCTGCTCTCTTCTGCATCCCGCCGCTCAATTCTGAGGGCAGCTTCTGCGCCGCGGCATCCAGGCCGACCAGCTTCAATTTGGCAAGCGCCGCCAACTCCTTCACTTCATCAGGCAGACCTGTAAACTCATCAAGCGGCAGCCGGACGTTATCGAGAACGGTCATCGAACCAAACAGAGCGCCGCTTTGATACATAACGCCGAACTTGCGCAGCACCAGCAGGCGTTCATCGTCTTTGGCAGCCACAAGATTGATTCCTTCAATCCACACCTCGCCTGCTACGGGCGCGTACAGTCCGATCAGGTTCTTCAGCAACGTGCTTTTCCCAGAGCCCGAACCACCCAGAATTACGAACACTTCGCCGCGCCGGACCTGAAAATTAATGTCCTGCAGGATGACCTTCTCGCCGTAACCGGCTTTCAGATCGCGGACCTGGATGATGGATTCCGGGAGGTTGTTCATCGTCTCAGGAAAAAGAAGAGGACTGAAAACACGGCGTCCGCGATAATGATCAGCAAAATGCTCGTCACCACCGCGCGGGTGGTTGAGACGCCAACGGCGCTCGGCCCTTGGTGCGTTTGCAATCCACGCATACAACCCACTCCAGAAACGATCGCGCCAAACACCAATCCTTTGACGGTGCCTAATGCGATATCGCTCAGCTGTATGCTCGACGAGAGCTGGTGAAGAATCAGAGAGAGCGGAAAGCCCAGGCCGAGGGTGATCCATACGCCCCCGAGAATACCCATAAATGTCGCGTAGAAAGTAAGCAGCGGAGTCAGCAGGATTCCGGCGGTGATACGTTGCAGAACCAGAAACCGCATCGGATCGAGCCCAAAGGTCTCTAACGCATTCAACTCCTCATTTACTTTCATCGTGCCTAGTTCCGCCGCAAACGCCGAAGCGGACCGACCAGCGAGCAGGATGGCCGCGAGCAACGGTCCCAGCTCGCGCACCATGACCAGCCCGATCAAGTTTGCCACATAGATTTGCGCGCCGAACTGTGCCAGCGGCTGGGCCGATTCAAACGCTATGATGAGTCCCACGAGTGTGCTCACCAGCGAGACGATGGGCACCGCGTTGGCCCCAGCCGATTCAAATACCCGGCGGACCTCCGCCCAGCGCATTCGTTTCCGGTCCAGGAATGTGAGTGGCAGTTTGCCCGTGACACTGCCAAGAAATTCGAGTTGTTCACGAAAGTCTGTGATTACCTGTCTAACCGTGTTTCCCACTTCTTCAGGCAGGGAGAGGCGCCGGTTACGCAACGGCTGGCGAAACGCTTCGTAGTCGGCGGGCGTAAATCCGCGAACGAGCTTATCCAACTCTGGCTCCAGTCCGATTACGGAAACTGCCGCCTGCGGCGCCATTCTTCGCAAGTTCAGATAACTGAGCAAAGCCAGCCCAGCGCTGTCGCAGAAGCGTAAACCGGCGGCCTCCACCTCGAGCTTATTGATCGTCGCAGCGCGCAAGCGTTGCAGATCCTTCCAGCAACCCGCGACTGTTTCTGCATCCAGGCGACCACGCAGAATCACCCGGGCGATGCCCTCAGGTGTGATTTGCACCTCAGTTTCCAGTTCGCGTTGCGTGGCGGTTGTCATGCGATCATTTATCCGAGTTATCCGAGTTGTAACCGGGCCAGCTCGACCACGAGTGGTGTTGCTTCTTGATAGAGCGCCAGACGTCCACGGATTTGAGCAGCAAGCGCGGTGTCGCGGACACCATCGATTTGCGTGGCGACGGTCTCTTCAAGGCCTGCGAGCGCGCCCTGCACGTCTGCTAAAGGACGTTCGGCCCTCCCTGCCAGCCGATCGGACAGGTTATCCAGCATATCGGCCAGGGTTGTTCGAAAGTGCATGGATGCCTCGCGCAAGGGCTCTGGAATTGCATCTGGCCGCAGGTCAGGACGGTGCTGGATGACTGCCAAAATCTGGAGGAGAAGTTCCTTGATCTTCTCGCTTCCCGCCTCTAGACGGTTGCGAACCTCTGCACCGGGCTCGAACTTCGAGCTTTCCTGGAGCTCGACGACAACAGCAAAATCCTTATAGGCTTGCAGGCGCAACGTATAGGCTTCGACCAGGCGCGGTGCGGGATTAGCTTGATCGTCTGGGAGTCTGGCCAGGTGGGCGAGCAGGTGAAGGATGTCGGCCAATTTCGCGCGTATGGTTTCTAAGGCGCTGACCGGCCAAAGCTGGCTATTGATGATTCCAAAGACGATCAGACCCAGAGCGATTCCCACAAAACGGTCGCGCACCACTCTGAGCTCAGTGTATGTCCCGTAACTTTGGAGGGCACATTTGAAGAAGGCGAGGCCGATTTGAAAGCCGCAGTAAGAAATGCTGGGACTCCCAAAATGGACGTAGGCTGCCAGCGCCGTGACTGCGGCGAACGGAAACCAAAATCCTCCGAGAGAATCGACATTGGGGAAAATATACATCAGTGCAAACACACCCAGCAGCCCGCCGACAACCGCGCCGGCAAGGCGCATAATCCCCTTTTGAACACTGGCGCCGATAGTCGAAAGGGAACAAACGACGCAAGTGATGACCGAAGTGTAAATCCCCTGATAGGCAAACATCGTGAAAATCAGGTAACAAATGAAGGCGGCTAGCGCCCCTTTGACTGCAAAGTGGATATATTCGGGATTTGTGAAAGCGTCCGGCGCGATCGCGCCGCCCTTTTGGGCCGGAGGCAGCTCGAGCTCCTCCGGCAGTTTGTCGGCATGATATGCCTGTGGCAGCAATTGAACGACGCGTTCTATTTCGGCAAGCACCGGAAGGGCCTCGCGGTCGGGACCTCCGCTTCTGTCCTCCGGCGGTAGCGTGGAAAGATTGGGCGCGCGATTTTCCTGCATGGCTGAACGCCAAAGCGCACAGGCATCCGCCACACGCAGCAACCGCCTTTTTTCGGAGTCGCTCGCGCTGGCCGCCGGACGATTTTCCAAAGCCGCTCCCGCGGTGACGAGCCGATCTATCAAAATGATCTGCGCGGTGAATTGAAGCCGGCGTTGTTTGAGCAGCGGCTCGACTATACCGGCAAGTTTCAGAAGGCGCAGTTGTTCCGCCGCACCGGTAAAGGCAAACGAGCTGATTGAGGACTTAGACGTTTGCTTTGTTTCCTCCATCGCTCGGCGTCGGAGCATGCCTTCCACAGCGTGGAGCCGGGCGGCCATACCGTGCACAAGGACCCAATGTGAAGTCTTCGGATTCAAAAGATATTGAACTGCGAGATTTACACTCAAGCCCAGCACTCCCGCCCACCAAAAGTAGAATGGGTAGCGGTTGAGATATTCAGGCGAGGAAACTGTATCCGGGGTGATCATTCCCATCGCTAGCGGAAGGCTGATGGCTGTCCCCAATGGCCCCAGTGTGAGGATACGGTTTAGGAAAAGTCCCAATGTGATGAAAGCCGGCACCGCCAGAACTCGCAGCCATTCCAAATCGATCGCACATAAGTAAAATGCGAGTAAACCAGCGCAACCGATTGTGAAGCCGATGATGCCAATGACTGTCCCCAGCAAAGTTGCGGTCGTGTCCTCTTTCGAAATAACAAACATGAGGATCATCACGATGAGTGGCTGTTGCAAATGAAACGCCATGACCGGAACTGTGCAGATCAGGCATGAAAGCGTGATGCGCAAAGCGGCCTCCCAACGTCCCGGAGTAGGGGCCATCTCGCGCCAAAAGAGTTCCCAAAACCGGGATGGACTCAACCATGGAATTGGGGGATTGGCGGTCATCGGCAGTTCAAAATCTTAACGTTTTGTTGCAGCAAAGCCGGTGATGGTGACCACTGCTGAAGCGCCGACGCGGAAACTGTCGTCGGGATTTTCCACCTGAATTCGTACCGGGAAACGTTGAGCCAGGCGAACCCAGTCCAAATTGCGCGGCACACTCGGTAGCCCTATGGCGCTGGTGCCGTCTTCGGGAACCACCGCCCAAGCGAGACCGACGACTTTTCCATTGAACCTTTTTCCACCCTTAAATTGGAGATAAACCTCCGCCGGCGCTCCTTCCTCAATATGCATCAATTGCGTTTCACGAAAGTTACCCACGACAAACCACGTGCGGGTGTCCACCAGAGTGAAAACGTCCACGCCGGCCCGCGCGAATTGACCCAACGAAATGTTAAAATTCACAATCTTCCCGCTGAATGGCGCACGGACACGGCAGTATTCCAGGTTCAATTCCGCTTCGCCCAATTGCGCCTCCGCCGCCGCGATGTGTCCGTTGATATCGCCTTCCTGACCGATGGCATCCTCGGCCCGCAGGCGCTCGGCTTTTGCCTGACCGACCCCAGCGATTGCAGCGATGAGATTTTTTTTGGCTTCCTCGACGGCGTCAGCTGCGATGAGTTGCCTTGTCCGCGCCGCCTCAACCTGGTCCGTCGTTGTAAAATCCTTGGCCAGCAGAGGTTCCAACCGCTTGAGATGGTCGTCGGAGTTCTTGAAGTCGGCCTCGGCCCGGTGAACTGCCGCTTCCGCCGCCGCGCGTTGCGCATCGGCCCTGGCGATGGAGGCATCGGCCACTTTGAGCGCCTTCTCTGCACCATCTACCTGTTTGTGCGCCAACACCAACTGGGCTTTTGCAGTAGCCACCGCGTGCATATAAGGCCGTGGATCAATGACAAACAGCAACTCGCCCTCCTTCACAAACTGGTTATCCTTGACGTGCAACTCAACAATATGCCCGCTTGCGTGCGGAGCTATGCCGATGAAGTTGGCGCGAATGGTAGCGTCATCGGTCTGAGGCCGGTAATCGTAAGCCCAAAACGCAATGACTGCGACGACAACTGAAGCAAGTATAATCGCAAAGCTAATACCCCGGCCGATCCTTCTCCGATTGGCCTCTGTTGCAGGAATTGTTTGGTTCGGCATAATGTTAACTCCTGAAGAAGAGCAGCCAGCAAGACAGCGTCACCAGCCCCCATAAGCACAGGTAAACCAGGGGACGCGGCACTAAATGGGACTCGACATTCGTCTTGATGAAGACTTGTCGAAACACCAGTGCGCTCAAGAGGCCCAATCCCATGCAGAGCATCCAGCCAGGAAAGAACGAGCCCAATAGGTTGATTGAGGGCGCACCACGGCAACCGCTGAGAAACAAAGAGGTAAGGACAGTGAATGCGGCGTGGCAGTGGTCAAGCCGACCCGCGCTTCCGGCTGTCGGGACCGCCTGAAGTGACTCCAAACGCATCGACCTCTTCTCCCCAGCCCTCTCCAGACGAAGAGAAAGAGGACGCTTCTGTCCGGGTCGTGGTCTGAGGCTCCGTTCAACGCTCCGGAGCCAATGAGTCGCCTCTCCTCCTTTAGAAGAGAGGCGTTGGGGGAGAAGAGGCCTTAAATTCACGACAATTTTCACTTTTTCCGATTTCGATTGAGAAGCTGTGGGCCGAGATCACCTGAAGCAAAAGCCAGGGCCGCGGTGGATTGGAGCACGGTGGCGCGTGTGTCGAGTTGCGTGAAGCGGGCCCGACTAAGTTCGCGTCGCGAAGCCAGGACGTCGACCAGGCTGCTAAGGCCATTCCGATACGCCTCGAATGTTTGCTGATAGGATTTCTCCGAGGCCTCCACCAGCGCGGCTGCGACTTCCAAACGCCGAATCGCTAACTTGGTATCACTGTAATACCGCCAGACTTGGGAAATCGCCTTGTCCCGCGAATCATCTAAATCGTGTTTCGCCGCTTCACGCGCCGATTTGGCGATTTCGAGTTTCCGCTTCCGGGCACCGCCATCGAACACGGACCAGCTTAAAGCAAGGCCCACCCCCCAGATCGGTTGTTGGGTTGATGCCCAGGGTAGCTTTTGTCCATCCGCCTCGATCTGCGCGCGTTCGAAAGCTCCGCCAGCTCTGCCTTGAAGGGAAAGAGTGGGATAATACGCCGCCCGTGCGCGGCGGATATCGGCCTCCTTTTCGCGCAGGGCCGACACCTTCGACAAAAGGTCCGGTCTCTGTTCCAAACTTCGATCAATGACCTTTTCGACGGACTCCTCCAAATTGGTGGGCATGGGCAATCGAGAGAAATCCTCTACTCGGAAGGGTGTTGTCGGTGTGATCCCGATGGCTTCGGCAAGGGATACCTGCGCGTCGCGTTCCTCAACCTGAACCGATTCCAAATCAAAGGCGGCCTGTGCCGCCTGCTGGCGCGCCTGTGATACATCCGGAGCGGTCGCCAAGCCCAGCTTGAAGCGCTCCTCCGCCGCTTCCTGAACTTTGACGGCCGAATCCAGCGACGATTGCGCAACGTCGATCCGGCCACGAGCCTTGGATAATTCGTAAAACGCGCTCTGCACCTTGAAGACGATTTCCTCGTGGCGGGCGTTGAAACCGAGATTGGCGGCGAGCAATTGATATTTCGCCGCGCCGACCTCCGCTTTCCGGCGTCCGAAATCGAGCAGCACCCACTCGAGAGTGGCAGCTGGTGACGCTTCCTGTGCCTCGACATCCAGGAATCCGCCTTTGGTCGCTGACAGTGGAACAGGCACCGGTTCGCGCGCATACTTGGCCGCAGCCTGCAGAGCGAGAACGGGATAATACTGACTTTGAGCCAGCCCGACCGCCGAAGCAGCCCGCCTGGCTTGCTCCCACGCCACTTTGGTTTCGGGATTGATCCGCTCAGCAAGGTCGATGAGTTCGGCAAGTTCATAGTCCTTCCGGGCATCGGCTTCCGTCTTTTCTGGGGCCGCCAGTTCGCTAGCGAAATTTTTCAGATCCGGAACCTGCCATGGCCTTTCAGATAAGGACGGCGCTTTCAATTCAGTGAGCCCATCAGAGGAATGATCAAACGAGGCTCCAGGCCCTGTGGCACATCCGGCCATTTCCACGGCCAACAAGGCCGCAACCGAAATGGGATAAATCCTGCTCGTTCTCATTCACATCAATACGCGTTAGCTGTAATGACCCTTTCAAAAATACCAACTTACCCCTCAAGCATAAGCACTGACGCGGATGATAACCATTGCACGCCGGGCAGGTTTTCAATTGCTCAATTAGAGATAATAATTTCTGGCCTGAAGGTGGATTGCGGACTCCCTCTTTGGAGGCAATCCTTGCGATTCCACTATGATGATGGGAATGCTTGCGCCTCGACCGTCAGTGGCAGGAAAGCAGAATCGTCAATCGAGTCGGAAAACTTCATGCATTCTGTTCGCCGGCCCCACAGCGATTTACTACACACTCTCACGCCGTCGCCGCAAAGTGGGAACGTCTGTTGGCCATGTAGTTGTCTTCGCAAGTTTCGCGCCTTGCTTTGACCAGTGGCTCGATACCAAAGGGCGACGTGCGTGGATAGGCAGCATGTCGACTTGGGCGAAAGATCCCAACTAACGCTTGTGTCTAGGCAAGATGGATCAGACCCTGGTGAACGGCCTCTCTCACTGCAGCAGTGCGGCCTGGAACGTGAAGCTTTTTAAGCAAACCCTTGACGTGGGTCTTCACCGTCCCTTCAGTAATACGAAGTTTGTCCCCGATGGCCTTATTGCTGTCGCCTTCAGCAATGAGCTTTAGAATTTCGCCCTCCCGATCTGTCAATTCCGGGCGCTTCATTTTTTCGACCAACTTTTGGCTGATGCGCGACGGGATGCAAGTTTCGCCCCGATGCACCCGGCGTATTGCATCCAGCAGTTCGGGACGTGGTGTGTCTTTGAGCAAATAACCGCGCGCGCCCTGTTTGAGCGCCTGATGAATATCTTGTTCGCTTTCGTACGTCGTCAGCACCACCACCTTGCATGCTAAACCGAGGGATTGAATCTGCGTAATAGCGTCCAAGCCATCCAACTCCGGCATCCTCAAATCCAACAAGATAATATCGGGCCGGTGCTTTTTCGCGAGCGCGACGGCTTCTGCGCCGTCTGCCGCTTGCGCCACGACTTGCATGTCTCTCTCTGTGGTCACAAGGGATACTATGCCATCGCGGACGTAGGGATGATCGTCTGCGACCAGGATTTTGATTTTTGGTAGTTTCATTTCGGTCCTTCCATAGATTTGTCAGCTTTCACCAATGGCACCTGAACGCGGACTGACATGCCGCCGTTCTTAGGACTCTTAATTTCCAGTTCTCCGCCGATTCGTTGCGCTCTTTCTCGCATCGTCGCGAGACCGAAACTGCGCTTGGGTTCCGTGGCAGTGGTCGCCGTTAGACCAACTCCGTTGTCTCGGATCGTAAGTGCAACCTCGCGGGCTGTGAATGCCAGGTTGATCCAGACTGACTTAGCTTGCGCGTGTTTGCTGACGTTCGTGAGCGCTTCCTGAGCAATGCGGAATAATTCGTTCTGCGACTCCAGTGAAAGTATTTGGGCTTCCCCTCGCTGCCTGAAATGGCATGAAAGCGTCCCGCCCTCAGCCAGGCGTTTCGCCGCTTGTTTCAGCGCTTCCGAAATGGTGCTTCCCGCCAATGCCTTGGGCCGGAGCGCCTGCACCGAACGGCGTGCCTCGTCCAGTCCAGAGCGTGCCAGTTTCTGAATTTGCGACAGCGCCTTGGCGCTGCGCCGCTTGCTGACCGCCAAAGAAGTGCCAAGCGCCTCCGAATGCAAGACGATGCCAGCAAACGCCTGGGCCAGTGTATCGTGAATTTCCCGTGCCAAACGGTTCCGTTCCTCGGTCACCGCCAGTTGCTCGGCTCGACGAGTCAGTCGGTTGAGCTGCAAGGCCAAGGTCGCATGATTTACCAACGCCTGGGCCAGCTCAAGGTCATCGGCTGTAAACTGGGTTGGCGATTGAAAATGCAATTCGAGGAATCCCGCGTATTGCTCTCCAAGGACCAGCGGCACGATCATGAGCGTTTTGATTCCAAGCGCTTTGAGCGATTCGCCAAGTCGCCGATTGAGTAAAGACTCTTGGGCCGGAAGCTGCAAGATTTGAGGCGCTCGGGCAGCATCCTCTATTTGCCAGAGGACCTGCAACTCTTCCAGCGGACGGACACTCTTGCTGCCAATTCCTGGGCTGACGGATTCGCTTGGATGTCTAGTCGAGTGTAGCACTAAAGCACCGATGGCGTCGTCAAACAGCCAAAGCTCCCAGGATTTCGCATGGAATTGATTGTTCAACTCCGCGATCACATCGCCAAGGAAGCGGTTCACGTCCAACTCTTCGACAAACGCGTTTAAGGCCAGCCGGATCGCTTCTCTCTGGCTTTGTGCCCGTTCTTCAGCACGCTTGCGTTCGGTGATATCCATTACAGTGCCGACCAATTCGATAAACTTTCCGTCCTTTTGGACGCCGTAACCAACCACGTTCAAGTGCTTCACCGAACCTCCGGCATGAGTAATCTATGCTCGAAATCAACCTGTTCTCCTTCGGAGGCTTGGGCAAAAGCCTTCAGCCATAATTGAAGGTCGTCAGGATGGACTCGGTCACGCACCCGTTCGAAGGTGGGTTTGACTAACGGTTCGTAACCAAGGATGCGATAATTTTCCTTAGACCAGGTCCGTTCGCCCGTGATAACATTCCAATCAAAGCTCCCAGTATGGCTGAGTCTTTGCGCTTCCTCCAGAAACGCTTCCCGCCGCCGGAGCTCCTGAGTCAATTCTTCCTGCTCAGTGATGTCCATCGCCGTGCCGACAAATCGAGTAACGACTCCTTTTTCTCGGACCGCCATTCCAACGCAGCGGATCACCCGCTGCACGCCGTCGGGCCGGATAATGCGCTTCTTGAGATCGCATCCTTCACCGGCTGCAATCATACCTCGGATAGTTGCTTCCACTACGGCGCGATCCTCTGGATGTACCCTTGTGAAATAGTCAGAAATGGTTGGAATTCCAATCTTGGCGTCGAAGCCGAGGATCTCATATAGCTCACGCGACCAGTAGTCGCAGGTGAGGTCGGGTTTGAAAGACCAACTCCCCGCGTGAGCGAGCCGCTGGCCTTCGGCGAGATAAAATTCGCTCCGGCGCAGCTCGGAGGTTCCTTCTGCCACCTTAATTTCTAATTCGTCGCGAGCCGTGCGAAGCTCTCGTTCTCTATCGCACAGCACTTTTTGGGCGTTGCGCAGCTCGTTGATAAGATGCGCGTTCCGAAATGCCGTGGCGGCGCTGTTCGCAGTCACCGAAAGCAACTGCTCATCAATCTGGTCGGGAAAATCTGAGCGATAGCACGCTGCGGCAACGAAACCACGTTCGCCGTTTATACCGATAGGAATCACGATACCGGAGCAGGCTTCGTCGGGACCGCTAATTTGGTTTAGTACTTCCTCGCGAGAGATTTGGCCCGAAACAGCGAGCCGCTGCTGCAGCCATTCCGGAAATGTCCTCCAGGCGTCGCCGCAGCTAGCCTCGACAGTTTGTCTCATTTCGGGATCGCACAAGCGCACAAAGGCGAAATCAAGGCGCAGCGATTCGATTAGCAGATCGGCCAGCTCTGTAGCGAAGGCCGGTGGTTGTCTTCCGTCATAAGTCACCTCACATCGGCTGGCGTACCACGTGTGCGCCGGAATCTGCTCGATGTTTATGAGGTCAACCACAGGAACACCAAGTCCCGATTCGGCTTTTTCTTCGACTCGTGGTTGCACGGGTTCAGCAAGTTCATTTGGGAAGGCAATGACCGCCAAGGCCAACGAGCCTCTCATCAGCCCATCGGGTCAGCCTCACCAACGATAATGACATCAACGCATGGAACTTATGCTAGCGCCAATTTGAGCCGAAAGCCAGTCTCTCTTTGGAGAGAGCCACTCCGTCCCCTAAAGGGCAGTCCGCAACTAGCCGCCGTCCATTGTGGGGACCGAATCACCATTGCAGCACGGACGATATCCAAAGCAGCAGGTCTGTTCGGACTTCGTTTGAATTAACCTCATTCAGCATCTCATGCCGTCCGCCAGGATAGAAATGGTGCGAGAGGTTCGAGAAGCCTGCGCGACGATAGCGGCCCATGAGTATCCGAAGGCCCTCCAGTCGCTCGCCTACGGGGTCGTCGCTGCCGGAAAAGAGGTAAATTGGCAGCGAGCGCCGCATCCAGCGAAGGCCGCAGGGATCGGCCAATTGAGGAGCGGTGGCCAGGATGGACTGCATCGATGCGGGCTGGAGTGTTCCAAAACATAATGGGTCACGCATGAAGGCGTCTGCTACTTCGGGATTGCGGCTCAACCAATCGAATGGCGTTCGCGCCGGCATGAACGAGGCGTTTAGAAAGTTTTCTCCCGGCTGCGCAGACCTGGCAAGCCGCGCGAGCCCGTCGAGAGTGCCCGACCCCGAAAGTACCAGCCCCTCAATCAAATCGCTGTGCTTGAGAACGTATTGCTGCGCAGCAAAGGATCCCATGCTATGTCCGAGCAATATTAACGGCTGGTTGGGGGTTTCATCCTTAGCCTTGAGGCTTAGCCGGATCATGTCTTTCACCAGTAAGTCAAACCCGCCGGGCCCAAAGTCTCCCAGTTCCTTTGGCGATCGCGAGAGGAGAGGTTGTCATTTGCAACTAAGTCCCCTTAAGCAATCGCGCGTTGCTTGCCTTCCCAAAATCGCTCGCGTAATACGCGCTTGAGAATCTTGCCAGAAGCACTCTTGGGTAATTCCGTGTCGGAAAACTCCACCCGGCGAGGAACCTTGAAAGGAGACAAGCGGTCGCGGCAAAACTGCACCAACTCCGGATCACTGAGAGCGATGTGCGGCTTCAAGGCCACACAGGCCATGACCGCTTCGCCCCATTGCGGATCGGGAATTCCGAATACGGCGGCCTCCAGCACCGCCGGATGTTCGTAGAGTACGGACTCGACTTCGCTGCAGAATACCTTTTCACCGCCGGTAACGATCATGTCTCTGATGCGATCGACAAGATAGAGATAGCCGGCCGTATCCTGGTAGCCGAAGTCTCCTGTGCGGAAGAAGCTATTCCGAAAGGCGCTGGAGGAATCCGCAGCGTCCTTCCAATAGCCCGACATGACGTTTGCGCCCCGTGCCACTACCTCGCCACGCTGTCCCACCACAAGGTTCCTTCCCTCCTCGTCCACCACCTGAAGGTCAATCCCGGGACATGGCCGGCCACACGACATAAGCCGCTCCGGTGTATGCTCCTGGTCTCGCAATCCCGTCAGGAACCCAGTTTCGCTCAGCCCGTAAACCTGCACTAACCGTGTGCCGGGCAGAATCTCACGAGTGCGGCGAATGACCTCCGGAGCGACGGGAGAGCCGCCATAAGCCAGGACTTCCAGGCTCCTTAAATCATACCGCTTGAGGTCCGCAAACTGCGTCAAAAGGTTGATCATTGTCGGCACCATAACCGTGTGGGTAACCTTCTCATTGGCGATGATTTCACAGAGAGCCTGGGCATTGAACCGTGGCAATGTAACCTGGCAGGCACCAAACGCCGGTGCGGCGAATATCGCCGGAAAATCGGCGATATGAAAAATGGGGGCGACATGAAGATAAACGCCGCCCTCGCGATAACTCATCCAATAATTAAAGTTATGAACGTTCGAAAACACATTGGCGTGCGTCAGCCTCACTCCTTTCGGTTGGCCGGTTGTGCCGCTCGTATAGATAAGAGTCAAAACTGCGTCCGGGTCATAAAATACTTCGGGACAGGGGCCGGATGTGATTTCGAATGGTTCTTTGTCTAATACCCGCTGCCAGGCCAGTCGCACTTTTGGTTCCGGCAAGGATGAGTGACGTACCAAGCCATGAGGGGCAGAATCGGTTAGTACCCGATCTATTTCCTGTGCCGAGTACCTTGTATTTAACGGCACAACAATAATTCCCAGGCGGCTGCAAGCGTAAATCAATTCGAGATACTCCGATTCATTTGGAAGCAAGACGGCCAGCCTGTCTCCAGCGCGGAAACCAAGCTGATGCAGAGCCGCCGCGATACGCTCGATACGCTGGTGGAGCTTCAGAAAGGTAAGCCGCTTCCCCCTCACCGAAAGCGCGACGAGGTTCGGATAATACCTTGCCGCGCGGCCAATTGAATGAACATAAATCATACACTTACTTGAATCCGGCAACAGAGGGCCAGTCTTTGCGGTAGCTCTCCAAGCCGTCTTTGCCTGAAATCCGATCCATGGTTAGATCCCGCGTTCATTAAGGACTATGTTGTTGTCTCCCAGCACGATCACGCGGGGCTTCCAGGATTTGGCTTTCCTGGCGTCAACCTGGGTGAAGCTCATAATGGTGAGGCGGTCACCGGGCTTGCCCAGATGCGCTGCCGCACCGTTGAGAATGATGCTCCCCGAAGCGCGGTCGCCAGGGATGGCGTAGGTTTCAAATCTTGCCGCGTTCGCCAGATTGCTGCAAAGAATCCTTTCGTAGGGCAACAGGCCGACCTTTTCCATGAAGTCGAGGTCAATGGTCAGGCTGCCTTCGTAATTGACATTCGCCGCGGTAACTTTGGCGCGGTGAATTTTGGATTTCAATAGGAAGAGTAACATTGTGGGGCCTCCGGTCGGAACAATCTCATAGCGTGGCAAGAACAGGAGCGCGGTCACGGCCCGCCACAGCCCCCTTTGGGAATACACCTTCGCGCACGTCGTTTGCATAATTCTGTGCTGCCCTGAGAACCATTTGTCCGAGCTGTGCGTACTGCTTAACGAACGGCGGCACGAAGGAGTCAAAGAGCCCGAGAGCGTCGTAACTGACCAGCACCTGACCGTTGCAGTGTGGTCCTGCCCCGATCCCAATGGTGGGAATCTTCAGTCGGGAAGTCACGACCTCCGCAACGGCATCGGGAATCGCCTCGAGCACCAGGGCGAAGGCGCCCGCGTCTTCCAGCGCAAGCGCATCCAGGATTAATTCCTGAGCTGCTTTGTCGCTCCGGGCCTGTTGCCTCATTCCTCCAAGATAATGAACGTGCTGTGGAGTCAGCCCGACGTGTCCCATCACAGGGAGGCCAGCTTCGGTCAGCCTTCGAACGGTGTTCGCCACCGGGCGTCCACCTTCCAGTTTCACGGCGGCAGCTCCCCCTTCCTGAAAGAGTCTGGCCGCGTTCTGGATGGCTTGCTCCGGCGAAACCTGGTAGCTCAGAAAGGGCAGGTCCGCCACAACAAGCGCGCGATTGGCGCCACGGGTAACCGCGCGCGTATGATGGATCATTGCCTCCATGGTTATGGGAATGGTCGTGTCCAATCCCAGGATCACATTTCCGAGCGAATCTCCGACGAGCAGCAGATCAACGCCCGCTCGATCAAACAGCCGCGCCATGGTGGCATCGTAAGCGGTCAACATGACGATTCGCTCACCTCGCTCCTTCATGAGGAGCAGATCAGGCACTCGGATTTTTCTTGCCGGGGTGTGCATCAGGACTTCCTTTCTACGACGCTGGAGAGCCAGATCAGCAGATTGAGCTCGCTCAGCCTTGGTATTTGAAAGACAACTGCACACGCGCGCGGAATGCCTTCACTTTGCCGTTCTCGACCGTCACGTCGGTTTTAATGACTTCGGCAACGCGCAGGTCGCGCAGCGATCGAGCCGCGGTCTCTACCGCATTCTTCGCGGCTTCTTCCCACGATTTCGTGCTGGTCCCGATTATTTCCGTTACTCTATATACCGAGTCTGTCCCATTAGTTTGTTTTGCCATAATGCATCCTTTCTTTGTTTGTTGTTTTTATGGTGCTGCCGAAATTTGTGTTCATCAGGCTACAGCCCGTTCTTTCTCATATTCGCTCAGCGTTAAATCAGTGCCGCTGACATTGGTTCCTGCGGTTCAGTGGCTCAGGGCCACGGGCATTTCCTTCCTGTCTTTAGTGACCGCCGATGGCTCGGGTTTGGTTTCATTTGCCGAGGCATGGTGGTTTATGATTAGCCGGGAACCACGCTGGCCTGTCAGGAACGTCCAGACCCACTGGACGAAAACGCTTACCCGAAGATTGGCCGTTGCGAGAAACTGGATGTGGATCGCTGCCCAGCCGAGCCAGGCGAACAATCCGCTTAAATGAATCTTGCCGCTCTGCATGATCGCAAAGCCCTTGCCAACCACTGCCATGTTGCCTTTATCGAAATAACGGAATGGCGGCGGCGCCGCTTTCCCCGACAGGCGTTTCGCAAGCAGTCTTCCGGCGTACCGCCCGCCCTGAATCGCCACCTGGGCCACACCCGGCAGCGGCTTCCCGTCCTGCTGAAGCGACGCCGTATCGCCGACCACAAAAATCTCCGGATGTCCAGGCACAGTGAGATCGGGCTGCACTTTGACGCGCCCCGCGCGATCGGTTTCCACTCCCAGCCATTTGCCCGCCGGGGATGGAGCCACTCCAGCCGTCCAGATGACTGTCCTGCTCGCGATCCTCTCGCCGCCGACGATCACACCCTCGTCGTCAATTTTATCAACGCCGTGGCCCAGGCGCACCTCAACACCCAAGTCCTCCAGGTGTTTCCTGGCTGCTTCCGAAAGGCCTTCGGCGAATGTGCCCAGCACGCGATTCGCCATGTCCAGGAGAATGATTCGAGCCGAGAGCGGGTCAATCCGTCTGAATTCCGAGTACAGCGTGGTCCGCACCATGACGGCCAGCGCGGCGGCCATTTCAACGCCGGTCGGCCCTGCGCCCACCAGAACGAAGGTGAGGAGGTCCCGGTGCCGGCCGGGGTCCTCTTCAGCCTCCGCTTGTTCGAAGGCTTGGAGGAGGCGATTTCGAATGGCCACGGCATCCGCCAGGCTCTTCAGGCCGGGAGCGAAGCGTTCGAATTCATCGTGCCCGAAATAACTATGGCGCTGGCCAGTCGCGAGTACGAGATAGTCGTATGGGATCTGCACTTCCGAACGATCCGCCGAGTTGGCGAGAACATAACGCTCCTCTTTGTTGACGCCGGTTACCTCTCCAAGGATTACGGTCGTGTTGCTTTGCTTGCCCAGGATGCCCCTAATCGGAGCACTGATTTGGCCCGGCGCCAGAACCGATGTCGCCACCTGGTAAAGCAATGGTTGAAAAACGTGGTGATTGGAGCGGTCAATCAAAACCACTTCGGCTGGAGTCAAACGGAGCGCTTTGGCTGCCGCCAGGCCGCCGAAGCCCCCACCGACGATAACGATACGGGCCACATGATCATTCATAGTTTCTTCTCCTCTCAGTTCGTATAACGGTTGATCGTCCAGCCTGAGGCTGACTTTTCCGGCATAACGCCGGGAAATAAAATTGGAATAGGCGAAGGACAATGCGAGGGCGATTGGGAACCAAACGGAAGCCAGCACCAAAGCGTTGTGGCTGGAAGCGACGGCGTATGCGGTCAGTGAATTCTCCGGAGCAAGGGTTGAATGCAGCATCACCGGGAAGAGAGCTGCGGCTCCGGTTGCCAGCACGCCCACGATGAGGCCATTCGAACCAACGAACGCGCGCATTTCGCTGCGAGCAGCCAGGCCGGAAACAAGCGTGACGGCTGAGGCGACGATGACAAGCACTCCAAGCCAGCAAATGGACTTGTGCACAGCCTCGTGGAACAAGTCTGGACGCACAATCCATGACTCTACCGAGAGCGCGAAGAAGAGCGGCACGACCGCGACCCAGAGACGCTTCGCGTACCTGGCGGCGCGGTCATGCACGGGGCCTTCTGTCTTCAGCGTGAGGTAAGTCGCGCCGTGTGCTGCCAGCAGGACGGTTACAAAAATGGCGGCAGATATCGTGTACCAATCGAAAAGCCCCACATTGCCGCGTGTCCTAAAATCCGTGAAGAATGCCATCGAGAAATTCCCGTTGCCGTCGAGTGGAACGCCCCGTTCGAGATTGCCTGCTGCAACTCCGAAAAGGATCGCCAGCAGGAAATTGGCGAACACGAAAACGAAATCCCAAAATCCCTGCCAGAGTCGGTCATTGATGTGCCCCGCAACTTCGAGCGCGACGCCACGCAGAATCAGCCCCCACAGAATCAGCATCAGCGCCAGGTAATATCCGGCGAACGCCGGGCCCATGAGCTTGGGAAACACCGCGAGCAATGCGCCGCCGAAACCGACCAGCCACACCTCGTGCCATGACCAAAGCGGGCCAATCGCTGCGACGACCTGGCGCCGCTCCTGTGGTGTTTTGGCGACGAACCAATGGAGCATCCCCGCCCCAAAATTGCGTCCGTCCAGTGCCACGTATGCAATGAGCATCAAGCTGACAACGCCGAACCATATCCCAATCATAGCGACGTCTCCTTTAAACTTCCGGCAGCCACACCGTTGTTGGAACGGGAGCCGTTGCCGTTGCTCGCGACCGATGTAGTCGCCGACGTGAGGAGGCGGTCCGATGCCGCGTCCGAATCAGCGTCCTTACGTCGGCGGCTACGTGTGGCTTCCTTGTCCGGACCGTGGCCGATCTCCCGGCCGACTAGAAAGAGGAAAAGCAGACCGAGCACAAAATAGAGACCAGTAAAACCAATCAGGGTGAAAATCGTGTTGCCGTTGCTCACCACCTGACTATAGCCGTCAGCCGTGTGAAAAAGGCCGTGGATGAGCCATGGCTGCCGTCCCAGTTCGGCGGTCATCCAGCCCAGGGTGTTGGCGATATAGGGAAACGGTAACGCCAGCATCAGGACCCAGAGGAGCAACCTGCTGGACTCCAGACGGCCGAGCAAATTCTGCAAAGTTGCGAGGCCCATGAGGAAAATGAAAATCGTCCCCAGCGTGATCATGATATGAAACGAGTAGTACAACAGCTCAATGTTGTCGGGCCATGTTTCCTTCGGATAATCCTCCAGGCCGTGCACGTAACTCCCAAAATGGCCGTAGGCAAGGAAACTAAGTGCGCCCGGAACTTCGATAGGATTGTCCAGTCGCCGCGCTGCGACATTGGGTTGGCCGATAACCGCTACCCCCGCTTTGGTGCCGCCCTCAAATTTGCCCTCCATGGCGGCGAGCGTGATGGGCTGATGACGGCCTACCATCTTGGCCTGCTGGTCGCCGCTCGGAAACGCAACCAGGAGCGACGCAACCAACCCGGCAAATGTCCCGCCACCAAGATAGAGTCGAGCTTGCGTCCGGTGCAGCCCGCGCAAGGCGTAAAAGGCGCCCACTGCAGCCACCACGAACGAGCCGGTCACCAGCGCCGCCATTTGATTATGGGCGAACTGCACCCAGGCCCATGCATTCAATAAGTAGGCGCTTAGACTGGCGATGCCAAGCGAGCCGTCGGCTTCGATTCGATAGCCCACCGGATGCTGCATGAATGAATTGGTGACCAGAATGAAGTAGCCGGAAAGCCAACTCCCGACTGCGACCGCCAGCGCCGCCAGGAAGTGATATCGCGGCCCGAGCCGTTTCTCGCCCCAGATCAGTGCGCCGACGAAAGCGCTCTCGAGAAAGAACGCGAACAACCCTTCCATCGCCAGGGTCTGTCCGATCACACTCCCGGCATACTTGGAGAAACCCGCCCAGTTTGTTCCAAACTGAAACTCCATCGGAATGCCGGTGACGACACCCAGGGCGAAATTCAGTCCGAAAATCTTCGCCCAGAACCGAGCGGCTTGATTGTAGCTTTCATCTCCCGTCCTGAGGGCGCGCCATTTCCAGTAAACCAAAAACCAGGCCAGCCCCATGGTAAGCTGCGGAAAGAGGTAGTGATAGGTTATCGTGAAGCCAAACTGCAACCGGCTCCAAAACGCAGGATTGGATAGATTTGAGTTCATTGTTCCAAAACCCCGCAGCGTGATTGGGAACCTGGAGAGATGGGCAGCAACCCATCGATCGCGGCAAAAGATGTCTCAAAATCCAGTTCCAATCGGTAGCGCGCCAGGTCCGCCACGCTAATCATCAGCAGACCGTGCTTCTTACAGAATCGGATCAGGTCGGGAACGCGTGCCATCGTCCCATCGTCGTTGAGGATCTCACAGATTACGCCGACGGGATAAAATCCCGCGAGACTGGCGAGATCAACAGCGGCTTCCGTTTGGCCGCGCCGCTCCAGAACGCCGCCCTCGCGAGAGCGCAGCGGAAAGACATGACCTGGCCGGGCAAAGTCTTCCGGGCGACTGTTTGTATCAGCGAGGGCCCAAATGGTCTGAGCCCGATCGTGCGCTGAAATGCCAGTCGTCACATCGGGACCTTTCACATCAGTCGAAATCGTGAACGCCGTGCCGCCTAACGCGGTGTTATCCGGCACCATCGAGCCAAGCGCCAATTCGTCGAGGCGCTCACCGGCCATGGCCACGCAGATCAATCCTCGTCCATGCATCGCCATGAAATTGATGGCCTCTGGCGTGATCATTTCCGCCGCCATCGTCAGGTCGCCTTCGTTCTCGCGATCTTCATCGTCAACCACGACGATCATGCGACCCGCCTTAAAGTCGCGAATAGCCTCTTCGATACTTGCAAACTGGAACGGATCATGATTTTCGTGACCGCCGGCTTGAGGAGACTCCGATTTCGAAATTTCAAATTTCAAATGAGAGATTTTGGATGGGGCCTCCTCGCGTCGGCTGCTACTCGATACAAGGGTTAGGGTGTGCCCCATTTTTTCCTTCTTGGTCCGCAAGTAATCCAGGGAGTGTTCGGTAGGCGTGATTTCACAGGAAACTTGTTCGACAACGTCAATGCCGGCATCGAGCAAGGCGCGAGTCTTGTTGGGATTATTCGATAAAAGACGAACTCGCGAGACGCCAAGTTGCTGAAGAATCGCGGCTGGCAGGCCGAAATCCCGATAATCGGCCCTGAAACCCAGCGCATGATTTGCTTCGACAGTATCAAGGCCGGCGTCCTGTAGCTCGTAAGCGAGTAGCTTGTCCAGTAAGCCAATGCCGCGACCTTCCTGATATTCGTAGATCAGCAGTCCGCGCCCTGCGGCAGAAATGGCTTGCATAGCGATCTCCAACTGCTCTCCGCAGTCACAGCGCAAGGACCCGAATATTTCGCCGGTGACGCACTGCGAATGAATTCGCAGCAACGGCGCCTCCTCGGTCACATCGCCCAGAACGAGCGCCAGCGCGGTTTCAACCCGGCGGTCGCCATTCGAGTTTTCGCGCTCGAACCCGATGGCTCGAAATAAACCCCATTTGGTCGGCATTCGGGTATTGGCAACTCCTCGCACCGTTCCGTCTTGCGTTCTTGTTTTCATATTCGTCCTTCGAGCAAGTGCCCGGCTAGGCAACCGCCACTGGTTCCTTCATTCTGGAGAAATTCGGCGGGCGCTTCTCGAGGAACGCCGCGAACGCTTCCTTGGCTTCCGCGGAGCGCACGTGGACGGAGAATTCCTCGTTCTCGCGCTTTACCGCCTGCTCAAGTTGCTCGCGCGTTGACTGCTTCATCAGTCGCTTGCAGGCCTGGAGCGCGTGTGGCGCTTTCGCTGCCAGCTTCTGAGCCGTATCGGTCGCGGTCGCGAGCAAGTTCTGATCCGGCACAACCTGTGTCACCAATCCAAGCTCCGCGGCCCGCCTGGCGTCGAAAAAGTGGCCCGTCAGAATCAACTCAGCCGCACGGAGGTATCCGATCCGTGCCGGAATCGTGCAGCTCGATCCGAACTCCGGCACCAGGGCGAGATTGACGAACGGTATTTGGAATTTTGCGCTCTCACCCGCGTACACGAAGTCACAGTGCATTAACATCGTGGTTCCTCCTCCGATTGCGGCGCCATGGACCGCGGTGACGATTGGTTTGTCGAAATCAATCAGCGCCTTGATTAAGAGAGCTTGTGGACTTTCACCTGCCCCGGGAGGGTGCTTTACGAAATCTCCTATGTCATTCCCTGCGCAAAACGAATCTCCCGCGCCGTGCCAGAGTACGACGCGAATCTGATCGTCCTTGGCAGCCGCGTTGAATGCATCGGCCAAAACGATGTACATCGCCGACGTCATCGCGTTTTTCACTGCCGGCCGATTCAATTGGATCCTCAGGATGTTTCCGGAACGTTCGGTAACAATGTCAGTCATACTCCACCTTCTATGCTTTCACCGCCGGTTGGTTGGGTTTCGATGCGGGTGCCGGACGCTCGCCTGGCTTTGCCGCCAACGTGGCGGGCTCGGTTATTTTTCCGATCGCGCCGCCCGCCCGCAGTCGCTCAATTGCCTTCGTGTCGAATCCCAGTTCTTTGAGAACCTCGTCGTTGTGTTCGCCGATTTCCGGCGCGCGTTTCGCGGGCACTTTGCTGACACCATGCACCTGAATCGGACTACTGATCGTGGAGGTTAGCTTGCCGCCCGCGCCTTCGAGCGGAACCACGATGTCATTCATCCGCAATTGCGGGTCATTAATCACTTCCTCTGGCCCGCGGACGGCCCCAAACGTGACGTGAACGCTGCTGAAGACCTCGGCCCAATGGGCCATCGGCTGCGCGGCGAAGACTTCATCGAGAACGGCCGTCAGTTGGGGCATGTTCGCCACCAGCTTTACTGGATCGGAAAATCGCGGATCTGTTAAGAGATCGGTGCGACCGATGGCTTTCGCGACCGCCGCCAACTTGTCCGGTGTGACGACGAGGAGGAACCAGGTGTCATCGGCAGCCCGATACACGTTGAACGCGGCATTGGCGGGGTTCTTGCGATCGTGCAGTCCGTAGAATTCCGCCCCGCTCAGGGCGGCTTGGATTGAAACGCTCGCGGACCAGATACCCTCGGCGAGCAGCGAAGTTGTGACATGCGACCCGTTGCCGGTGCGCTCGCGACGATAGAGCGCGGTGACGATCGCGGAATAGAGACCGACAGCTGTCGCGTTGTCACCGCTGCCGGCGACTGGCCAGGTAGGCGGCGCGCCGGCATCTCGAGTCATCGACAGCAACCCGCTGCGCGCCCAGTACGATGTGATATCGAAGCCTGGCAGCTCAGCATCAGGTCCGTTGTCCCCGAAACCTGTCACATCCGCATAGATCAGGCGCGGATTCCAATGCACTACATCCTCGTATTCGAGCTTCAGTCGTTTCCGTGCTGGGTGGGGCGTGTTCACGATGAGCACGTCGGCCCATTTGACGAGTTTTTCGAGAACCTGCTGAGCGCTGGGCGATTTCAGATCGAGCGCAATGCCGCGCTTGTTGCGGTTGGCCAGGTGCCAGGGATACGCATCCTTCGCCCGCGGCTGCGGCGGAATCTGGTGCCCATGTCTCCAGAGGTCGCCGGACGGCGGCTCCACTTTGATCACTTCAGCGCCAAAATCGGACAAGATTACCGCGGCGCTTGGGCCGGCGATAAAGCTTGCGAGGTCAACGACCTTTAAACCTGAAAAGATATTGTCATTCGTCATAGTATTCTCTCCTTCGTTTGTTTATTTGATTTGCAACCGTCAGTGCCCCTGGAACTTCGCCGCGCGCTTTTCGAGGAACGCCGAAGTGCCTTCCTTCTTGTCCTCGGTGCCGGCGCATAGGCCGAAGAAAGAAGCTTCAAGTGACAAGCCTTCCGCCTGGCTGGTTTCCAATCCCTTGTTCACCGCTTCGAGCGAGTACTTCACGGCGATCGGCGCGTTGGAGAAA
>JAQGOX010000520.1 GCA_028293365.1 Verrucomicrobiales bacterium
ACATAACTATCTTTTCGTCACATCCTTTTCAAGCGGCCCAGTTCCGCGCAAAAGCCGATCCATTTCCGGATGGAAGTCCAAAAAAGACTTCATGGTCGCCTGGTAGAGTTTTGGATCTATTGCGCCGATTGCACGGGCAATCTCAACCAGTTTGTCCGAGCGCTTTGTTCCGAAAAGGAAATCCGAAGTACGGTCTAGAAGCGATTCATTGCGCGCGGCCCACTCCTTGACACGGCCGAGGGTCGCCGAAGAAATTCCGTTATCTGGACGTTCAGCCACGCCGAGCGCTCTCGCGATAAATTCGCCCGGATCTGGAACTTCAGCTTTGAGGTCGACCGGTGTGTCGTCCGTCACGTTAAGTCCCACCGGAATCCGGCGAATCAATTCAGAGATCTCGGGATCTGATTGGCTGGCGATCTCCTCCCGCGCTTCTCTCATCTGTTCGAGCATCCAATAAGCTGATACGTTCATCCAGCGATCTTCCGGCACAAATGTGCGCCGCTTTTCAGGATCTTTCAGTTCTTCGCGGAGTTTATTGAAGAACTCTGTCAGTTGCGTCGGTTTTTCTATTGGCTCCGAGGAGTTACTGAGCATTTTTACAGCTCCCGGCTCCCCATTTTCACCCGGGCCATTCATTGCGGCTTGGATGGCCGCAACCGCCTGTTCCGCTATTCTGTGAATGTTTTTATCGCTCTGGTGGCGATTCGCATATTCGCCAACCACCGGAACAGCATCTTCAGCCTCGCTTCCCAACTGACCCAATGCCTGAACGGCCTGTGCTGTCGGCAATAGCGGTGAATCCTCATGAAGTGCGCGCACGAGTTCAGCCTTCACCTCTTGTGCTTTGTCTCCAGGCAATCCCGCGAGAGCAATTGCCGCTGCCATGCGTTGGTTGGAGTCTCCAGAAAGCAAAGTCGATTCAAGTGCCTGCCGATACCCATCGAAATTCTGCTTCGTTTGGGAAAGAAACGTATTAAGGATAACACTCTTCCCACCAATAAAACTCACCATGTCTGCACCTTTCTGTTTGAAACTCTGCGCGAACAATTGGAGCAGCTCGTCTGAAATAGGTTCCGGTGGCGCCGTCTTTCCCGCGATCCCCTTCGACCACTCAGGACCGACGGCCGCCATAAACGCACTTTGACGCAAAACTTCCGACTCATCTGGCGATACAGCAACCCGCATCAGAGCGAGACGCGCACCGGACTTGACGACTTGGAAACGGGAATCCTGAACCAACACCTGCAGACCTTCCACAGCCCAATGCCGCGTCTCGTAGTCAGGGCTTCCGAGATATTCTATAAGTAACGAAACGGTCTCGTTCGCGCTGCCGTTACATTCCAACAAGGTTTGTAACAGCTCGTTTGGTGGATACAGGCGAACCCGATGTGCCTGGTCCAGGATCAGGCGCAAGCGGGCCATAAGATCAGTCGTGGACGTTGTACCATTCAACCGAGTATTTTGATCTCGAATGGACTGTGCTCCCGCTCGTACTACGTTGTTTGCTGTTCTCTGAGTAGTTGGCCGATCAAGCCCATCGCGTCCGCGACTTCGAGAAGGAGGGTGTTGCTCAAACCAAATCAATAATGTGGTTCCAATCATTAAGCAGGCAACCACGGTTTTGAATCCGAAAACAGCCGGGCTTTTGATTTGAAGCGCGCGACCTGAGACTCGAACCCTCGACACAACCCGGTTCGCGAAGTCAGTCGGTGCAGCGCCCACCGCCTTCTCATCGAGCATTGCCGCCAGGGCCAGCGCAGAACATGAAACCCCCTTCCGGAGCAGATTGGAGCGAAGTTTGTCGAGAGCCCGGCTAACTCGCATTTTTGCGGCAGCATCGGTCACACCGAGCGCCTCCGCAACTGACTTGAAAGGCTCATCTTTAAAGTAACGAAGGAGAATGGCGGTTCGTTCGACAGGTTCGAGTTCCGCAATTGCATCATCAAGAACCGGTGCCATCTCATTCCAGGCTGACTTCGAATGGGGTTCAGTAGGGATCATTTCAAAGGCTTTCATTTCACGGTCATGACGGCGGGAGTCTTTACGCCATCGGTCGATCGAAACGCGGTGCGCGGCCGCATGGAACCAGCCTGCCAACTCCGCTTCCGACGTTGGAAGTTTGTCTAAACGAGCGAATCGAATGAAAACATCCTGAACCACTTCCTCAACCTGAGTTGGATCATTGAGTCGACGATTGGCCACGGAGTAGACCAGGTTTACGTACCCGCGCATCAACTCAGAAAAGACTTCTTCAGAACGATCACGGGTGAATCTGCGGAGCAATTCAGAAACATTCATCTAAAGAATAAATCGCCACTGCGAACTACAAAGTAACAAAAAAGTGTCCAGCGCCTTTTGGTATAAGAACACCCGTTAACGGTCCGACGCAGGTAGCGGGCGTCAATGTATCGTATTCAAACCGGAACCCGGAAACATTTTTGTGGTCAGATATCCGCAACGCGCTGCGATGCTGGTTCGAAAATGCAGATTCGAATCAGAGTTGGCAAAAGAATCCGTCGCTCGCGGAGAATCTCGCGGCAGTCGCCCATTGATCCCGGCGCGCTCAAAAGCTCAGCAGTTTTGATCCCTCCGACGAGAGGGTGCTTTACGCTCCCGCCTTCGACACGCGCGAGAATAGAACGGGCATAGGACGCTTTCGGCAGAGCCAGAATGCCAGAGCTCCCGCCAGCAATAAGCCACTGACTGAAGGTTCAGGAACAATTGCCATATTGGCATCAAAACGGGAGCCATCCACAAGTGTGCCAGTCAAAGAGACTCCAGAAAAGGCGGGGCCTGTTTATAAACTATCTGCGCCAATTTGAAAGAGGTTGGAAAATTTGCATTGAATCGAACGCTGGTACTCAGACTGGAGCTGGTTTCAGACTGTGAAAGGATTGCCGCCGACGAGGTATCAAACAGGAAGTGGGAATCCCGATTTAAATCAGAAGGACTCAGAAGATCTGGATAAACGGTTAAATTGCCTCCGGGCTGAATTTGGGCCATCACGGTGAAGGTTGCCGGAGTATAGACGACTGCGGAAAGTGAACTGATTCCCAGAGACGAATTAATAGACCATTCGCTGATTGCATTTTGCCCGTTTCCGCCAGACACAAGTCGTTCCTGAAGGAAAACATTCCCGTCAGCAAACAGGTTGGACGACAGTGACAAAAAGATCGAAAACGAAGTCCATAGTTTACTCGGAATAATCCTCATAAGCACTAAGTCCCTTCCTTGTCTAAAGTCAATCGTAACTAATTCTCTGAGTCAATGTTAGAATCGGTATTTTTAGCTAAAGGACATCCATTCGGAGATTCTATTTTCCGCAGGGCAACGGCCGATTGAAAATCCTGGTCGCCACGCCTAATCGATGGATGCGTCACAAATGAGCGGGAACCAGGAGCGTAAGCAGTTCGGTAGCGGCGAAGATTCCACCCATAAACAGTTGGGAAACAAACCAGACTCTGGTTTGAGGCCTTTTATTATAAAGTTCTGGCTCTTTTACGCGCTTCTGACCTCTGCGAGGGC
>JAQGOX010000525.1 GCA_028293365.1 Verrucomicrobiales bacterium
CGGGCCCAACAGTTGTAACGGCACCGCTTGACGTGTCGGCTTTAAGCGGCTGCCAATAGCACGTGTAGGCCCAGCCAAACAGGTGGCTGTAAATGGTGAGATTCCAAAAATCTGAGAGTCCTCCTGCGGTCGTGAAAGCACCTCCAATCCAGAGGTTCCCATTATAATCATAAAACGCGTGCACCGGACCGTTGACGCCACGGACCCCAGTACTCGAATTATAGAACTCGCCGAGGTTCCCAGAGGTGTCAGTATAAAAAATGTTGTTAAGTGCCTTCGAGAAAATGTGGGCACCTGAAAAGGAGGCTTCTTTCAAAAGAGTGAGAATTTTTTTGCGGTCGAACCTCATCCGGCCCTGGAAGTACCCTCTCGGCAAAACGTTCGTGTCAAGGCAGACGCATCTAAATTCCGGGAAATGCGAGGTTTGTCTCGGCGAACTGGTTGGGCAGGATGACCGAAACGCGACAGACAGGATGTCTGGCGAGATAGGGCCCTGCACATTTCGCCTGCAGACTTACGGCTTAGTCGTCTCGGGCACCGCACGGGTCAGACCCTAAGTTTTCCCACTTTCCTGCAAAAGGACCGGTTTTGAGGCCGAGAATTTGCGGTTGGGTTGGGTTACCCATATCATGGTGTGATAGGTGCTTGACTGGTTGACAACTGCCGCAAACAAACACATTGTTAACCAACAGATGGAAGCAACCCTATCAAAAGCAGTAATGGGTGGTCGGTGTGGGGGCGATATTCTTGGGTATGCCAAGGAGTTTGAGGTGGAAAGCATACCTGCTCCGGGATTCCCGCATTATATCGTCGCATGGTTTGCCGCAGTGACCGAACTGCGGGTGAGATCCATCTCAAAGCTTGCCGGTGATTCCGATCCTGATAGTGAAATCCGCACTCGGTATCGAATTGCATGGGAGCAGTTGATTCGATTTGGGGAAAATGCAGCACGGTTCGCGCGGACCAGTCCGGAAATAGCCAAACTGGAATTGATTGGGTTGTCGCCGGAAATAATCGAAGCTGAAACGCGATTAAGCAAAGGTGATTTAATGGCCTGGCTGGAAAACGCGATGGCGATGGCGGAGGCGGAAGATATATTGGCGGCAATCGGGTAGTGGTTATGTTCTTCTGATGGTGGGTGGAACATCCGGCAGTTCATTTTTAAGCCTTGCGGAGCAGTATTCTGGATAGCGCTTCTTTAGGATAGCTTCTTCAATATTTTCCGGTGGATACCCGGTTGACTGTGAGGCTCGCTCCAATGCTTGACGATATTCCCGCTCTTTTGATGGCTGCTCGGTGAGTTCAGCAAAATCGGCATCGAACCTTTTGCCGAGGAGTTCGTTTAAGTTTTTTCCGAGTTCGTTCATAGGTATAGCCAACTACCGCATCTTCCTGCATGCCGACAAAGGGTCAACGGAAAGTTACACTTTGGCTGCTCACTGATGTTCATTTTTGCCAAATCCAACTTCTTTTTGACTGTGCGGGACTGAGGTGGGAGGAATCAATTCGGGTTTATGATTTTTTATCCGCAGGCTAATCACAGTCTGGTCCGAGGACGTGAATCGACTGGTGAGCAGTTGTTGGTTGTTTTGGGGTTGCTGAAAAGGGTGAAAGATGCAGTAACCGCGCGGGGCGGTGGAACGTGCAGCCATTGTCTGATCCGTTTTGCCTTCCCATTTAGAAACGCCGGAGGCGAATCTGGTGGCGGGCATGCGCTGGCTGTTCAGCACCTATACCATCCGGCTTACTGATCAGACGGTGGGATAATCTACAATGCCTCACGGTTCTTTGGGGATTGGGCGGCGTTGTTCGCTCGGTCAGAGACCGTTAACAGGTATCTTTTCTCGCTCACGCCACGTGAAACGTGGTAAACCACGTAAAAACGTGGTGAACCTTGCCAAATCCAAATCTCTCCTGATTCACTGACCAGGCAATTGCGGAAGACGGACAAGCTCACTTCCGATCTGGTGTTCCGCGACCCTTATCTGATTTCACGTTGGTGCTAATCGAGAACAAACGACGCTTTCTCGAAGTTAACTCCGAAGTGATCGAGCACGTAGATCCTATTTTCTATGGAGGCATTCGGGCGGCCGTGTTGAAATCAATGGAATTGGTTTGAAGGTCGGAATACCCCGAGGTGGGAGGGTTGAAAGGTGCTGGTCAAAATCACCAAATCTAGTCTGAAATTGATTCTGGTCCCGCAGTTTTAATCAACCGTCCGTAGATGGAAAGCAGGACGATGCCGCATCAGATGCGGCGCGCGAGCGCCGAAATGATGATAATATTCGGTTTTGTTTCCGGGGGTATCGCTTCCGCAGGGCCCACGTGAAACGTGGTAAACCTCAACCCCCGGCTACGTATCTTTCACTCCTCCGGAGTGATCGAGTCAGGCGAGATTGAACGGCTGACCTTTTTTGGAAAGCAACTGGCCCGTGGTGGGTAGAGGACGGGAATTTCTTCTCAATGATTCAGAATTCAAGGAAGCCACGACACCATATACTGCGGGTCCTAAATCTGCCGAGGGCAGCCTTTTGAGTTCTTCAGCGATGATCCGCTTCGCTTTCACTACGGCAGTCACCTTTCTCGGAGTGATTCTCGCGCAGAGCCGCCGAGGCGCTGAGGTTTTCCGGAATTGCTCTTAACTTAGCTGCAGGTTGATCGCCCCCTTCGGCAGCGCGAAGGAAACAACCGTGCGCTTATCGTCGCGGAACCACGTTCCTGATTTTAGCTTCAAAGGCGAGTTCACTTCTTCCAACGGCGTAGCGCCAAGTTTCGGCGGTTGCGTCACGCGCTGAGCGACTTCGACCGTGAAATCAGGGCACGCGAAGGGCGCCTGAAAGTTCACTCCGTTCGGCGTCTTTTCGATTCGGGTCAGTTCGCGCGCGGCGGAATAGCGGCTGAGTTCAGCCAGCTTCATCCAATGGAGATCGTCGTATTTGGCGCGCAGGCGATGCATCACTTCCTTGAAAATGTTGAAGCCGAGTTCCTGGCCGTTAAAATAAATGCCGGTCCAATGTGACAGCAGACAGGCCGGCTCGCCGCGTTCCAGAATTTCCACGACGCGTCCGCCTTTGCCATCGGCGGTGATGTATTTATCGGCGCCGCCTGGCGGTGTGTTGTCCCAACCGCCCGTCCAGTCGCCGGTGCAGCAAACGATGCTGACCACGCATTTCGGATCGTTCGTATCGAGGCCGCTCGCGTTTTCGACGCGCGGCGCGACGCTCTGTTCGCCCTTGTCGTAGGCGTGCCGGAAGTAATGGGGGATTTCCGAGCCGAAAACATCGCGCACCGATTGTTGGGTCGCCTGCGCCAATTGCGGCAGCGCTCCGTTCCCGAACCCGCCGGGCGTGGTGATCCCTTCGCATTTCAGGCCGACGTTTTTCAAAATGTTCAGCGCGTAGGACATGTAGGCGGCGATTTCATCGGCGCTGCGCCCGGTGGTCCAATCCCAGTTCTCCATGAACCTGGTCGAGTGATCTTCATAGGGATGACCGGTTTTCAAATCAATCACGCGCGTGTGCGTCACCATTTCGGGATGGATATCCCAATTTGGCGCGATCACGGTGCGCACCAGGTCGATCGAATTGACGAGCTCCTCCCGCGTCCAGCCCGGCAATTGACGATCCAGCCGTCCGACGCAGGCCGGGTAAGGCACGACGCTCCATTTGCCTTTGATTCCATTTTCGGCGCACCACTCGCCGAACTTGCGCACAAACGCGTCCGGTATTTCGCGCGGCCAATCGCGCCAATTTTGCGTATAATTCTCGCCGCCACCCCAGGCCGTGCGAAACTGCGGCACGGCGAAATGGTTCAAATTCACGAGGCAGGTCGAATCGTCGATGACGTAGCTGATCGGCCGCCGCGCGCGTGGATGAATCACCTTCACGCCTTGCGCGCGAGCTGGACGATTGCCGGGGACTTGCGCCAGCAACCACGACGACGACGCGCCTGCAATGGTCGCGCCCATTGAAATTTTTCCGAGGAATCCGCGCCGGTTCGAATACGAAGAGTCGTTCATGTGGTGATCGTGCAAGGAGTTTACGCGAAACATGAAAGCTATGCCAGCTCTCCAGAGGTGATTAAACGGGTCGGTTATCGCTTCCGCAGGGCGCTCAACCCCCGGCTACTCATCGTTCACTCCTCCGGAGTGATTCGAGTCAGGCGAGATTTAACGGTTGACCCTTTTTTCGCAGCCCGCGGCTGTTCGCCGAGTGTGATCATAGTGCCGGTCAGTAAACATTTTTCAGAAGACAGAGCGCGGCAGATTCGAATATAATGTATTTGAGCCTTCCACTCGATTAACAAAATCCTGGCGGAAATTTGGATGTGCCTGAAGCGCTCGACGGGTTTTGATTGACGAACGGATTCGTTACGGGCGCTCGAACGGCCCAGCGGTCCGTTCGCTACCTTGCGCGCTTACTGATCAGACGATGGGATAAAGTAAAATGCCTCACGCTTATTTGCGGATTTGGCGGCGTGTTCGCTCGGTCAAAGACCATTAACAGGTATCTTCGTTCGAAGTGAGTGTCGTCACCTCCACTACTACAGATTTTCCGCAATCTTCCGAAGGCGCACAATGCTATGGGAACTGTACAATCCGGTAGAACCGGTTGTCGGCTCCGTTGTTCGCAGTGTCGGAATAGGATAAAGACTGAGCTCCATCCGCCGCTGTGATAACTCCGCTGGCCGGGGTCCAACTCGCGTCTCCGAGTGAATGTTTGAATTCCACTTCGTATCGGGCGTTACCTTGCGCCTGCCAGGTTATCGTCCACCCAGCAGCACCCCCTGTTGCTGAACTTAATGAAAGGATCCGAAAACCACCGGATCCTCCCTGCGTATCAAGCGATCCATAGAGCGACATCTCGAGCAAATCATCGAGACCATCGTGATCTGAGTCCGTGAGGGTGTTGCGGAAAAGGTACATCGAGCTTACGCCGTAAGCAGCGCCCGCGCTTAAATCATCTGCAAAGCTCTCAAATACGACGGATCCATCGTCCAGCACGGCCATCGGTATTGAGAGCGAATCCCCGGCAAAACCAGTCGAGCGGGAAACGCTGATCAACCGCAGTTGCTGCGATTGCAAATCATAAAGCGCAACATCGCTGAAACTGTTGGTATCATTGGCAGTTTCGGCAACGGAGTAAACCGTCTCGTACGCAACGAACCTGCCATTCGGACTTAAAAGCGGAGGGGCCTGAGTATGTTGAAAATGAAGCGGCAACTCGTTCAGCGTTTGACTCGCCACATCATAAATTACGAACTTCGACGGAGCGACCGGAGTTTTAAAAACCGAAAAGCCGGCGAGTTTCCCTCCGTCATCCGAGATCGACGGAAACAATAGATTTTGGTCAGTAATTGTCGTCTCCGTTCCCTGAAGCAAATCTCTTACAACAAT
>JAQGOX010000556.1 GCA_028293365.1 Verrucomicrobiales bacterium
ATGATTGGATGGCCGCCGGTTGCCTCGTCACAGCATCGATTCTTTCATTGTCACTCGTCGTGATGCAACGCCGGCTCTACCGTCTGGGCAAATTTGATTTGTTGAGCGGGCGGGGCGAACCATTTCAAAATTGAGTGCCGAAACGGGATTGGTGGGCCTGCCCGGACTTGAACCGAGAACCAAAGCATTATGAGTGCTCTGCTCTAACCATTGAGCTACAGGCCCACCCGCATAGGGTTGCAGAGGCAGAAACAACTTTCAATAGCCAGTTTCAATAGCAGAGGCGAACGAATTGCATCGGACCCCATCTCACTCTCAATTCTTGGTTGATGCATCCGGTCCAGTCGCTCATGCTGACCAAACATGACCATAATAGGAAATTTCGTTAAGGTATTGGGAATCGCGCTGATAGTAGCAGCGTCGAGCCAGGGAGCGGAAAGCGTGGCCGGAGATCCCCAGTCTCCACCTTACTGGGCCTACGCGATGAATCCTCCCGACTTCAAGGCTCCTGCGGATGATGGCTCTGTGCGACACGTACCTGAGAGCACGTTGGGTCTAACTCTCACGCAAGTTCGAGATAGTTTTTTCTCCCCGGACTGGCACCCGAACGACCACCCGCCCCTGCCCGAGATCGTCGCTCACGGAAGAAAACCGGACGTGCTGGCCTGCGGTTTCTGCCATCGTGCGGGAGGAACCGGAGGCCCGGAAAACGCCAGTCTGGCAGGGCTTCCCGCACCGTATATCGTTCAGCAAATGGCTGATTTCAAAAGTGGAGCGAGGAAAACTTCCGTTCCGGATCGTGCGCCCCCCAAAGCAATGATTGCTCTTTCAAAATTTGCGACTGCCGAAGAGATCGAAACCGCCGCCGCGTACTTCTCAAGTCTTAAATTGAAACCAGTCATTCAAGTCATTGAAACAAACACTGTCCCAAAAACTCGCATTTTTGGATGGCACCTGGCGGACCTGAAAAATAATGAGAGCGAACCGATTTCGGCACGAATCATTGAAGTCCCTCAAGACCTTCAGCAATTTGTCAGCCGCGATTCACGGTCTCATTTCATCGCTTATGTTCCGCCTGGCACCATCGAAAAAGGTCGAATTCTCTCCAGTACGGGAGGTCAGGGGAGGACGGTCCAGTGCATGATTTGCCACGGGCCCGATCTCAAAGGCTTGGGACCAATCCCGGGGATCGCAGGCCGATCACCCACTTATCTCGTGCGCCAACTCTATGATTTCCAGCATGGCGTTCGCGCCGGAATTGGAAGTGCACTTATGAAACCGACCGTGGAAAAACTCACTCTCGATGATATGATCGCTCTCGCCGCCTATTCCAGTTCTTTACAACCATAGAAAGGCGTCACAACAACTTTGAACGGGCGAAAACGCGCAGTCATTGAGGATACAATGCCGCTCCCACCTTAGCTTTCGATGGCTCGATCGAAATAATGACCGGTTTGGAAGTTAGCGTTGATTTCGGGACGGCAAGTAGCTTCCTAAACAGGCAGCAAAGGGATTTCAACACAGAGGCTGCCCGGAGGTGAATAATGAACTATTTCCGGAATCTCCTCATTCGGATCTTCAGGAAGCGCGGCAATCTTCAGTCGTTTATCTTTGACAAATTGAACTCCCGGTTTTGTGCCGTGGGGAAAAAACGATTCCAGACTCGTATCGATCAACACCGCAATCTTCTTCGCTTCCGCTCGATTAATCCCCATTGAGTTCTGAGCCAATTCCACGGCGTGTTCGTAGGCACTCAAAAGGTTAAAGAGCGCGCCATCAGTCCTGGATCGTTCAAGAAATTCTTCGCTCATATTCTCCGGGTTATCATGCCTTCACCACGAGCGGCTCATAGAGGAGTTTATACGGTTCGTGGCCTCGGGCTTTACAGGAAAACTGGAAAAGTAAAAACACACCCCCTCGGAACCCACCCAATTCGCGTCCCTCCACTTAATGCTGATTCGCGAGAAATTCCACGAGATTTCGCAACTCGCGTTTAGTTAAAATCTCGCCTAATCCTTCTGGCATACCCGACAAACCATGTTCACGATCTACAATATCGACTTTCTTTATTTTTGTAAGTCCGGACTCAGGGGAAACCAAACTGACTTCATTGGCATCTTCGTCCTTAATGATTCCGGCTTGGGCGGTTCCGTCCTTTAACCGAATAAGTGTAGTTTCAAATCCCGCGGTAATCTGTCTATTCGGGTAAACGATCGATTCCAAAATCGTTTCGCGGTTGAGCCGCGCACCGACGGCGGTCAGGACCGGCCCCACTTCATTTCCTTCAGCTCCTATTTTGTGGCAACGGATGCATGCGGCTTCAGGTTTCTCCAGAAAAACTCTCCTGCCTTCGTCGATGCTTCCTCCGGACAAAGCAATGCGATACGGGGCCAAAGAGTCGTTTTTCGATAGCGACTCTTCATATCGGTTGAGTTTCTCTTTCAGAACTGGCGCGCCTCGTTTTTGCACGGCTTCGAGCAGATCCAACCGCAGTTCAGATTTCAATTTATTCGCCAATAATCGATCGAGCCATTCGCTTAGAAGTGTGTCGACCGCAGGGCCTTCTAAAGCTCCCAGCGTAGACAAAGCATTTTGTTGCTCAGCAATGCTCCCATTTTCCAGAATCCTCCCAAGCGTTTGAGTCCGGTCGGACCCATTCATGCCCGCACGAACGCGGGCGGCTTCGATACGAACCATTTCGTTGGGATCCAGCTCTGCGTTTTGAACAGTTTTGAGAAATTGCGAGTCATCAGAAAATTTCGAAAGCGCCTTCAGGCTTTCAGCACGCACGCGCCCCTCAACGCTCTTGTCGTTTACAAGTAGTAACAGTTCCGGTTTAGCCACATCGATTCGATACTGCCCGGCCAGCTTGGCCGCGGTAATGCGAAGGGCTGTGGAAGTATCGTGCAGGATTTCGTTTAGAAAAGGACGTATTGCCTCGGCGGCAACCCGCGAGTCCCGCGCGGGCAAGGGTCGATATAATCCTGTAATCTGATCGAGCGGCGAAGGTTTTTCCCAATGGCTTAGCTGTTGCAGTGCTTCGAAACGAACGTTTTCTGGGGCAGATGCGAGTGCCGCGAATTGCGCTAACGCGAGTGCATTTTGAAAATCACCTATGCGGAAGTTTGCGTTGACGACCCGTCGAAGCAAAGCAGTTAGCAAGTTCGTTCGACCGTCCGCTCCGTTTGGAAACTCGCTCCACCGATCGGTTTGATTAATTAATTCCGCAACTTCTGGCAGCGCGGAATAAATGCCCGCGTCGTTAATGGCAGAAGCCGCTTCGAGAACGATTTTCGGCTCCGGGTCGTGCAAAAATAAAGCGAGCTCAGGGCGTTCGAAACGGCGCAACGCAAGCAATGACGCCATGCGGACCGCAGGTGACATGTCTTGAGCGGCCATCATGACCTGCGTGATATCTGCGATCCAAACGAGGGCCATTACGCCGGCGTGACGCAGGAATGGATCATGATCACCATTCGTTCGCAACATTTCGAGGACTGCAGGCACGGATTCTTTTCGTCCAATTTTCCCAAGGCCTAAAGCAGCGAAGAACTGCCCCCTTGGATTGCTTCCATCTGCAAGGAGTTTGCGCAATCCGTTGTTTGCGAGTGCGAAGCGTGCGTTCCCCAAAACTTTCGCAGCTTGTGCCGCGACTTCAATATCGCGATCGGCCAGAATCGGAATCAGCAAATTCAACGGCGATGTTGATTCTCCAGCAATGCTTCCCGCGTGAATATCAGCAAGTTGTCCGAGAGCCCAAATCGAGTGAATTCGCGCTAAAGGCGGCCCGTCCGTCTGAAGGACCTTTTTCAATGCATCCACCGCGCCAACGTCGGCCAATGCAAATTGCGCTTCCTGGCGCACCCGCTGATCGGGATGTGCCAGCAACTGCACCAACTCCTCTAGCGAACGATGCTTCATTCCTTCAGCGATCAGCTTTTTTGTTTCCAGTGCAAGTGCGCTCTGCGCCAGGCTTTCATCGAACACTCGATAAAGTCGGCCTTTGCCGGGGGGCGGCCAACCATTTACCCAGTCCGAAAAATAAAGCCGGCAGTCAGGACCGAAACCAACATCGGTCGGGAGCGCGTTCGAAACAAGGACATCTCGATCGATCATTTCGAACCCAGCCCCCCTGGGTTTTACTGCGAATGAATGGATCAAACTATTGGCCGCGGAACCTTTGAAATCGCAGAGAAAGAAATGGTTATCATAACGTGAGGGCAAACCCACTCCTGGATAAAACGCGACGCCCGAAGGTCCATTCGCGATGTTGGCTACGGCTGGAACCAAAAAAGCAGCCTGACCGTCAAAATAAGGGTAGCATTGGCCCTCATTCAACCACGCCCCCCGCGATTGCGGTGGATGCAACAAAGTGTCCGCCTCGATCGGCCGGTCGATATGCTGATAACCAACCCGCCAGCCGCTATCCCCTCCTTCGACGACATAAACCCAACGCGATGGATCACCTGCATCCGAATTATTATCTCCTGTGAAGAGGTTTCCGAACTGATCGAAAGCAAGAGCCTGAGGATTGCGCAAACCCGTGGCAAACAGTTCAAGATGCGAGCCATCGGTATTGCAACGAAACACAGCGCCAGATTCCGGATTGCTTACCCTGCTTCCATCCCAGCCCAGTACAGAGGCGCCGCGATCTCCAACGCTGAAATAAAGTTTTCCGTCAGGGCCGATTCGAAGACCATGTAGCGAATGCGCTCCGCTGCCGACATGCACACCGTAACCGTGTTGCAACGATTTTCGTTCCATCGCGTGACCCTCTGTTGGGTTCGACAACTCCCAAAGATCCGGAATGCATGCGAACAGGATCTTCCCCTTCAGCGGAAGAACGCCAGCGGCGACTCCATCCCCAATGCGATCGAAGCCTTCAGCAAATACGAATGATTCTGCCGGTTTGCCATCGACTCCAGGCGTCAGCAACTGGATTCGTTCCGAAAGTCCAGAGAGGTTGCCTGCTCGATTCCCGAAGTGACGCTTCAGAAACGCGATGTTCTCCTCCACCGACTTGCATGCCAGATCTTCCGCCAGCATGTAATGCTCCACGAATTCTTTACCGAGTATTTTTGTAATGGCCGGATCCTCCCAATCTGCGCGACTTTCGATTTCCAGAACACCGGCGCGACGGCGAAAGGTTTCGACCACATACACTTGTCCCTTCTGGTCGAAACTAAAAGCGACGGGATTAACCACCTGCGGTTCAGCCGCAAATAGGTCAACCTTCAGGCCAGCCGCGGGGTGAATCGCTTTAAGCGCTTTTTCCGCTTCATCGGATGCAGGAAAAATCCGTGGCGTAACAGATGTCTCGCCCGCCGGTAAAGGAACGACCGAAAGAGACAGGCAGGCAATCAAAAGCCCGCGAGCGCAAAAAGATCGCAGCTTCGAATTGTTTGACGTCTGGGGAAGATGCATGGTTGCACCAGAATCACCCTAAACGCTGCATCAGCCAATTCGGAAATTGAAGAATGTTGCAAAAAATGGCTTTCGTTCGAACTAAGAGTGAGCCATCCGCAACTCCGGCGTGCATTTTTACAGCAGGGGCGGTATATCCTCTCGGCGATGCGAATGCGTATGTTTTGGGTTTTCCTAATAGCGGGCTGCTTTATCGCCTGCGAAGCGGCGGATGTTTCAGAGAAATTTCAGCCTTGGCGATCCAATCATCTGGTAGGAAGTCCCGAACCGCCTTCCCCCTTTCGAACTGTGCGCATTTATCCAAACGTGAAATCACACGAAGGAAAGAGCGCCAACCACGACCCTTTTGGACCGGTTGCCGCACAACGAGAGCCTGGAGCCAATCGTATCATTTTCATGGAGAATTATGGATATGGGGAATTGCGGACGGTGCTCCGGCGTTTTGAAGCGAAGCCCAATGCGGCGGAAGCAGAGTCAATTCTGGAATTAAAAGAACATGGCTACTGCATCACTTTTCACCCGCAGTTTGCGACGAACGGTTACGTCTTCCTGGGATTGAATGGACCCAATCCATCAGGAAAAGTCTGCACGCGAATTGTTCGTTATACTTTCAACAATCAAAGCCCGCGGCACGTCCTGCCTGAATCACGCAAACTAATCATCGAATGGCCCAGCAATGGACATAATGGTGGCGATTGTGCCTTCGGAAAAGATGGAATGTTGTATGTCACATCGGGAGACGGTACGAGCGGTCTGGATGTCGATAACATGGGACAGAATCTTTCAGCGATGTTGAGCAAAGTTCTCCGCATCGACGCGGACGGTGCAGCAGCCGACCAGGGTTACATCGTGCCGAAAGATAATCCATTCGTTGGGACCGAGGGTATTCGTCCGGAGACGTGGGCCTATGGCTTGCGAAATCCCTGGCGTATCACAAGCGACGTGACAAGCGGTCAGATCTGGGTTGGCGAAAACGGCCAGGATTTGCGGGAATACGCGCATCTGCTTGGACGAGGTGAAAATTACGGTTGGAGTGCGTACGAGGGTAGTCGCCCGTTTTTATTAGCACGCCTTCGCGGTCCGTCGCCATTCACGCCGCCGACTATTGAACACGATCACGGAATGTTTCGCTCGCTCACTGGAGGTCTGGTTTATCGCGGAAAGGCATTTCCAGAATTGGATGGGGCTTACCTTTACGGCGACTTCACAACCGGTAGAATCTGGGCTATGAAGCACGATGGCTCGAAAGTTTTTTGGCATCGCGAGCTGGTTGATACGGCTTTAAACGTGGTTGGCTTTGGAAAGGACGTCGATGGAGAACCGCTGATCGTTGATTACAACGGCGGTTTCAATCGACTTGAACGAAGACCGCCGAGCACAGATTTACCTGCCTTTCCAAAACTCCTAAGCGCTACGGGCTTGTTTGAAGATTTAAAAACGTTGCGCCCGGCGCCGGGAGTAGTTCCTTATCAAATCAACGCTCACGGTTGGCATGACGAGGCGTATGGGGATCATTGGATGGGCTTACCCGCGAATGTAAAAATTCACCCCGAGGCCGATTCTCCCTGGAACGCCGATGATGGAATCGTGCTCGCACAAACCCTATCCCTGAGCGGCACCGGCGGGCCACGCCGCATTGAAACACGAGTGCTGCTTAAGCAGGAAAATGATTGGACTGCCTATACGTATATCTGGAATGAGGAGCAGTCCGAGGCGGCGTTGGCTCCTGCAAACGGGGAGCGCTTGAAACTGAATCTCAGTGATAGCACAAAGCGAACCTGGGCAGTTCCGAGCCGGACTGAATGTTTGATGTGTCACTCGCGCGCAGCGAACTTCGCCCTCACTCTCAACACCCGCCAGTTGAATCGCGGTTACGGCGACGCTAACTCTGAGAGCCAATTAAAATGGCTGGAGCAAAATGGCATCACGACCACATTGCCGCAAGGAATTGAAAAAGTGCCCGCTTTTACTCCTATGACGAATACGAGCCTCTCCGTTGAATCCAGGGCGCGGACATATCTCGCGGTCAATTGCGCCCATTGCCATACACAGGATGGTGGCGGCAATGCTGCCATGAATCTGCTTCCCCAACTTAAGCTCAGCGACATGCATTTATTGAATGAGCCAGCTCAGCATGGGCTGGGTGGTAAAGATGCAAAAATTGTTACCCCCGGCGCGCCCGCCCGCTCGGTTTTAATGACACGCGTCGCCCTGCGCATCCCTGGCCAAATGCCGCCTGTCGGAACTATTCGACCCGATTTCGAAGGTGTGAAAATGCTGACAAGCTGGATCTCGTCGCTACCGGCGCAGGACGCTTCGGGACGTTGATTCTGGGAAGGAATCAAATGCAAATTGTCTCCTGCTCCAAACCAGAATTTGCGGAATTCTCCGTCGGAATTCTCTTGCACCGCATCGTCGCTGATTGTTGCGTAGAGGGATCATGATTCCCTTATTCCGACCGGCTTTTGCATTCACCATTGTCTTTCTGGCTTTGGCCACGATGAATAGCGAAGGAGCGCATTTGCGTTTGCACCCTTCCAACCCGCATTATTTTGACTTTCGCGGGAAGCCGACCGTGCTGATAACTTCAGGCGAACATTACGGCGCAGTCCTAAATGAGGAGTTCGATTATAAAACGTATCTCGCGACTCTCCACCGGGATCGACTTAATCTCACGCGAACCTTTACCAACTACCGCGAGCTACCAGGCGCATTCGGCATCAGCGGAAATAGTATGGCTGCAAAGACGGAACGTTACCTCGCTCCCTGGGCGCGCAGCACGACTCCCGGTTATCTCGATGGCGGGAGCAAATTCGACCTGAAACAATGGGATCCCCGCTATTGGACACGACTCACGGATTTCGTCATAGAAGCCGGGCGCCAGGAAGTGGTTGTCGAGATTAATGTGTTCAGTACGTTTTATGACAACAATTCCTGGAGCGCGAGTCCCATGAATGCAAGCAACAATATCAATGGAATTGGAGCGGTCGCCCACAATGAGCCTTTCACTCTGAAGGATGCGGAATTGACCGCCATAGAAGATGCTTATGTAAAAAAACTGGTCGAGACACTGCGAAACTTTGACAATGTGTACTACGAGATTTGCAA
This sequence comes from Verrucomicrobiales bacterium, assembly GCA_028293365.1. Classification (GTDB taxonomy): domain Bacteria; phylum Verrucomicrobiota; class Verrucomicrobiia; order Limisphaerales; family SXQI01; genus JAQGOX01. The sequence goes on from JAQGOX010000556.1 coordinate 8,533, forward strand.
CGAGCCCTATTTCGCGGGACCAACGGCGCAATGGCAAAAGCACGTTTCCGAAGTTATCAGTGGCGCGGAAGAGAACTTTCCTCTCAAACATCTCATCTCCCAGAATTTCGCAAATGGGTCTGACAAAATCAAAGAACCGAATCCGCTCGTTTCAATCTATAATTTTCATTACGCCATTCCCCCGGACGCCGTCGCATTG
>JAQGOX010000606.1 GCA_028293365.1 Verrucomicrobiales bacterium
TGCGTCAGGCGTCCCAACTCGCAACGTCAATCGCCCAGGCTCTTGCCACCGCCCGTCGTTTGCAGGAGTTGGGCAGCGTGCGGATTCGAACACGGCACGCTCAACAAATCGAACAGATCGAAACCGAAACGCGCCAACGCATTCATGGGCTGAATCAGATTTGGGATACAGCCCTCCAGGAAGCAGCCGCCGCACGGGAATCTGCTCCGAAACGTCTGGATGAAAAATGGCGGCGTATTGTTGCGAAAAATGAACGGTGGTTCGCGGGTCAAACCGCACAGACCGGGCAAAGTCATTCCACAAGGCATCAATCCGTTGAAGAGCAGGGGCGACAAAAGATCCAGGAGCTTAAAGATGCTCATCAATCCATTGTGACCAAATGGACCGCTGAACAGGATGCGGCCTGGCAACAGTTGGCGGCGGATTGGAAATCCCAAATCACCCCGATCGTTGAGAGAATTCAGGTTGCAAATGAACTGGCGGAAAACGCTTTTCCGAGCTGGGATGTGCAGTCGTGGCGCGAATGGGCTCCTTCGAAAGCGTTTCAGAATGCGGCTAAATTCGGTCGCGTGAATGCGGATCTAAAGACATTTGCCGACTCTTTTCCGACTGATCCACGCCTTCCTTTGCCTTCCGGTGGAAAAGTTTCTTTGCCGCTGGTTCTGACCTATCCGGAACAGGGCTCAATTCTCTTCGAAACGAAATCGGAAAGCACGGCCGCCATCGCTTCCATTAACAATATTATTTTCCGACTTTTGGCTGCGTTTCCCGTGGGTAAACTGAGTTTTACGATCATTGATCCGGTTAAACTCGGCCAAAATTTTGCCACGGTTATGCATCTGGCCGATTACGAAGAAAATCTGATCGGCGGGCGGATTTGGACTCAACCGAACCAGATTGAAGAACAGTTGCGGGATTTGAATGAGCACATGGAAAAAGTCATTCAAATGTATCTCCGCAATGAATATGCCACCATCGCTGAGTATAATCTGGAGGCCGGAAATATCGCGGAAAAATATCATTTCGTGGTCATTGCCGATTTTCCGGCCAACTTCACCGATGCAGCCGCCCGCCGCCTTCTGCATATTGCCGCGAGCGGCGCCCGGTGTGGTGTTTACACGTTGATTCATTGGGATCAACGGCAGCCCGCGCCCGTCGATTTCCTTCCCGAGGATCTTCGAAAAAGCAGTGTCTGCCTCACTTTGGGAGGTGATCAATTTCTTCTCACTCATCCTTCGCTCAAGCGGGTCAACCTCGCAATCGATCAGCCGCCCGCCCCGGCGATTGCGACCGATTTTCTGCGCAAGGTGGGCGAAGCCAATCGCGGGTCCAACCGTGTCGAAGTTCCCTTCTCCCAGGTTGCTCCACCCGCGACGGAGCTTTGGTCTGAATCGACCACCGAGGAACTGCGGGTTCCTATTGGGCGTTCCGGTGCGACCAAGCTCCAGTATCTCTCCATGGGGCGGGGCACTCGCCAGCATGCGCTGATTGCAGGTAAAACGGGCTCCGGCAAATCAACACTCTTTCATGTCATCATCACGAATCTCGCTTTGTGGTGCAGTCCGGAAGAAGTGGAGTTCTATCTGATTGATTTCAAAAAGGGCGTTGAATTCAAGGGCTATGCGGACGCACGCTTGCCGCACGCGCGCGTCGTTGCCATCGAAAGTGATCGTGAGTTCGGATTAAGCGTCCTGCAGCGTGTGGACGAAGAACTTAAGTTGCGGGGAGAATTATTTCGCAAATTGGGAGTTCAGGACGTTCCCGGATACAAGAGAGCAGGGGGAACGCAGCCGATGCCTCGCTCTTTGCTCATGATCGATGAATTCCAGGAACTCTTTGTCGAGGATGATCGCATTTCCCAGGCGGCAGCCATGTTGCTGGATCGTATCGTTCGGCAAGGCCGTGCCTTTGGTATCCATGTAATCCTCGGATCGCAAACTCTTGGCGGAGCCTACACCCTCGCACGCACCACCATTGGGCAAATGGTGATTCGCATTGCGCTGCAATGCAACGAAGCCGACGCCTACCTGATCATGGATGAAAATAATCCTGCCCCGCGCTTGCTTTCGCGTCCGGGGGAGGGGATCTACAACGATATGGCGGGCAATATCGAAGGAAACAGCCCGTTCCAGGCGGTCTGGATCTCCGACGCTGAACGAGACGAGTATCTCGGTCGGGTGCGGTCACTCGCGGATGCTCAATCAACCGCCTATCTGGGTCCGATAGTTTTCGAAGGCAACGCGCCTGCCGACATTCGGGAAAACCGACTGTTGCAAAGCATGCTGGAAGTTCCTGCTCAAGCGCCTTCCACCGCACCCCGAGTCTGGTTGGGAGCACCCAATTCAATTAAAGGCCCCACTCAGGCAGTTTTCGAACATCGTAGCGGCAACAACCTTTTGATGGTTGGTCAACGGGATGAGGCTGTTCTGGCCATGCTGGCAGCTTCATTCATTGCTCTCTCTGCACAATTCCCGGTCGGTTCAGTTCGTTTCGTTCTGTTGGAGAGTACTCCGCCAGGGTCGAATGAAAGTCTCTTTTTGGATCGGCTTATCGATTCGATTCCACATAGAATTGAGCGGCCTCGCCCAGGCGATTTGGAGGAAGCGATGAAATCGCTCTCAGAAAGCTTGAAAAGTCGAAACGACCAGGAGCAGGGAAGTGCCGCAACGACGTTCCTTTTCATTCATGGACTGCAGAACTTTAAGAAACTTCGTGCCGAGGATGATTTCAGTTTTTCGACTGAGGCTGGCGAAAATCCCGCGACTCAACTGAACAAACTTATAACCGAAGGACCCAGCCATGGGATGCATTTGATCGTGACGCTCGACACCTACAACAATGTGAACCGTTTTCTCGGTCGAAAAGCTATGAGTGAATTTGAAATGCGCGTTCTGTTCCAGATGAGCGCGAACGACTCGGCTTCGCTCTGTGATGATCCTAAAGCCAGTCAGCTCGGCTTGCATCGAGCGCTTTTCTTTAACGAACATGAAGGGTACCTCGAAACATTCCGACCCTATGCCATTCCGAACGCAGAGTGGATCCTTGCAACCGGCAGGAGTCTCCGCTCCGCCGCACCGACTGAGTCTGCGAAGTAGGCCTTGCGGTAACTGCCCGATCCTCTCTCGAAATTCTTCTCAACCGTAAAGTTGGAACGGTTTAAGCTATTTTTGGTGTCGGAAGAGTGGGAAGTGACCGCAAATGCGTGTCTCCAAATAGTACCATTATAAGTGCAAATATGAAAACGTCCTTTCTGTGGCTGGCTCTTTTAGCCGGCCTGTCAATACCGAATGTCAAAGCTGCGGATTCCAGCCCATCCAATTTACCGCAAGTCAGTATCGTTGCTTCCGATCCCACTGCATTTGAAGGTTTTAGCTCCGGTGCTTTCACGATTTATCGTGCCGGGACCAATGACAATCTCGCTGTGAGTATTCACTTGGGCGGCTCCGCTTCCAATGGCGTCGATTACGTAACCCTGCCGGATTCGGTCACAATTCCCGCCGGGTTCCACTCTGTTGGGCTGACCGTGCAACCACTGGTGGTTCCACAAAATAGCGAGGGAAAGCGCGTGGAATTAACGATTCTCAGTAATGCGACTTACGCCGTCGCACGTCCGAGTTCTGCGGTAGTAACTATCAACGACAATCATTTTGAGAATGTTGCTCCGTCCGTCACAATTACGAGCCCTTCCGATAATACGAGTGTCGGCCAACCGGTGAGCTTAACAATTACTGCTTCCGCATCGGATCTGGATGATTCCATCAGGTCGGTCAGCTTCTTTGCAAATGATCACCTGATAGGCAACTCGAAAACGAATCCATATTCAGTGATCTGGAGCAACGCTGCAGTCGGTACTTACGGCCTGTTTGCCCGCGCAGAAGATGTCTTCGGTAAATCGACCATTTCACCGGTAGTTCATGTCACGGTCACAAATAACGCACCGACCGTTCGCTTGATTTCGCCCGCCGATGGATCCGTTTTTAGCCAACCCGCCAATGTTACCGTTGCTGCCGAAGTGAGCGGCGGAACCACGACGGTTAAGAAGATCAGTTTCTATCGTGGCGACGACTTGATCGGAACGGCCACGAACGCTCCTTTCAGTGTGATCTGGTCGAACGCTCCCAGAGGCCAATTCACCTTGATTGCTCGCGAAACCGATAGTGCCGGATCGGTCGCCTATTCGCAAAAGGTCACGATCACCGTCAGCAATGCTGCGCCGACAGTACAATTAACGGCTCCCGTGGAAAATGCCGTTTTCGCAACCGGTGAGGATATTTCCATTAATGCCAAGGCTCAGGATCCAGATGGTTCCATCGATAACGTCATGTTTTTCGACAACGGACGCTTTCTTCGTGCGGTTCCCGCCGAACCGTTTACCCTGGTCTGGACGAATGCTTCGCCTGGAAAGCATACGATCACCGCTCGCGCGGCGGACCTGCAGGGGCTCTCGGCAGTTTCCGCTCCCGTCCATATAGTAGTTTCGAATACCGCTCCGATAGTCACGCTCACCGCGCCCGCGGATGGTTCGAGTTTTGCCGCACCCGCTGCCATCGAATTGAAAGCCGAGGCTTCGGATCCGGATGGAATTCGGAAAGTAACCTTCTATATGAAGAATTACCTGGTGGGCACAGTTACCGCTGCTCCCTATACATTGACTCTGAAAAATGTAAGCGCTGGCTCCTACGAATTTACCGCTCGAGCGATGGATAAATTCGAGCAGACCACTACTTCCTCTGCTGTTCACGTCACCGTAACCAACTCGGTGCCCTCAGGAACGCATACCGGTCACTAATCCTCCGTCCCCTGCGAAAGCCGTCCGGTGAGGCATCACCGGGCGGCTTATTTTTTTCTCATTTGGAAACGTGAAGTGACATCAGTTCCATCAAAGGATAAAGTGCAAAACGATGTTTAGCGTTTTCAATTTTACCCGCGTGGCCGCCTTCGGATTCGGCCTCGCGGTCATTTCGAGTGCCGTGCAGGCCGGTGATCAACCGCAGTGGGGAGAGGGCTGGTCACGCAATATGGTGTCAGCGGAACGCAATCTCCCGGAATCGTTTGACCCGAAAACGGGGCAGAACGTGAAGTGGGTGGCACAGATTGGGACAGAAACGCATTCAACCCCGATCGTTGCCGGAGGCAAGGTCTTCATCGGCACAAATAACGGCCAACCCCGGGATCCCCGGCACAAAGGAGATCGGGGCGTTTACATGTGCTTCGATGAGAAAGATGGTCATTTTCTTTGGCAGTTGGTCGTGCCAAAGAGGGATGAAGATGTGTTTTATGACTGGCCGAACACTGGAATGTCATCCCCGATAAGTGTCGAGGGCGACCGCGGATACCTGATGGATAATCGAGGCGAAGTCGTTTGTCTGGATCTGAACGGACTCGCAAATGGCAACGATGGTCCATTTCGTGATGAAGGCCTTCACATGACTCCACGAGGCACAAATGCTCCGCCACAGGTTTTGACCCCTACCAATACCGACGCGGATATTATCTGGACTTTCGACCTGATGACGCAGGCGGGCATCTGGCCACATGACGGAGCACATAGTTCCATTTTGGTTTATGGCGATTATCTTTATTTGAACACCGGCACTGGCGTCGATAACACCCATCGCAAAATTCGCACACCCGACGCGCCGAGCCTCATTGTGCTCGATAAACGAACCGGTGAATGGGTCGCACGCGATGAAGAAAAGATCGCCCCCAAAATATTCCATGCCACATGGTCTTCGCCGTCTTTGGGAAATGTGGATGGGCGGCCGACGATTTTTTTCGCTGGTGGCGACGGGGTGATTTATGGATTTGAGCCGCTGCCAAACAAGGCGTCCTCAACGAATTCTTCTCCCACGGGAAAAGTTGCGACACTGAAAAAAGTCTTTCAATTCGATCCAGACCCGAATGGACCGAAAGAAAACGTCCACCGTTTCACGAGCAACCGGCGCGAAGGCCCCAGCAATATCTATGGCATGCCTGTGTTCGATCATAACCGCCTTTATTTCGGCGCGGGTGGCGACGTGTTCTGGGGAAAAAACGAAGCCTGGCTGAAGTGTGTGGATACGCGAAAATCGGGAAACGTGACTAAAACGGGTGAAATCTGGTCCTATCCCCTCGACAAGCATGTCCTCTCCACACCTGCCGTTTATGACGGTCTCGTTTTTATCGCGGACACGGGTCACAATATTCACTGCGTTGATGCACTCACCGGAAAGCCTTATTGGACTCATGCATGCAATGGCGACTTTTGGGCTTCGCCGCTGGTGGCGGACGGCAAAATCTACATTGGGACACGGCGAGGGGATTTCTGGATACTGGCCGCGAGCAAGGAAATGAAGGTCTTCAGCCAGGTCGATTTTCCGGACCCAATCAGCGGCACGGCCACAGCGGCGAACGGTACAGTCTATATTGCAACGATGACCCACCTCTACGCCATAAGTCGAACGGCGCTGGCGGTTCGGTAATCGACTACGGCTCAAAACCTACTGTCGCAGTTTCAGACCAATTCGTTCTGAACGGCTCTCATCTTTCGTTTGACACCGTGCGCATCGGTACATAGCTTATCGCCCTTGCTCCGTCCCCGGCGGCGCTGGCAGAGCGCGCGGTTGGCGGGGCTTTTTCATCAATGCGGAAAGGTCTCTTGTGAATGTTACGATTGAAAATTTAGCGCCGTGCCGAAAACTTATGCGCGTCGAGGTGGATGCGACTGAAGTAGATGCCAGTTTTGAGGCACTCACGCGCGACTTCCAACGTGAGGTCAAATTGCCCGGCTTTCGTCCTGGCAAAGCGCCCCGCCAAATGGTGGAAAAAAGCTATACGAAGCAAATTGAGGATGAAGTACGCCGCAAATTGATCGGCGATTCCTATCGGAAAGCGGTCACTGAGCAAAAATTGGATGTAATCGGGGCGCCTGATATCGAGGAAATTCAATTTTCCAGGGGACAAGCGCTTCAATTCGCTGCCACGGTTGAGACCGCGCCCGAATTCGAAATGCCGGAATACAAGGGACTACCTGCTCGCAAGGAAGTTGGGCAAGTGACCGACGCCGACATGGATCGCGCGGTGAATATTCTTCGCCAGCAGCGTGTCACCTATAACGACGTGGATCGTCCGGCAAAAGATGGCGATATGGTGGTCGTAAATTATACCGGCACCAGCGACGGCAAACCCCTGATTGAACTGGCACCGACAGCAAAAGGGCTGACAGAGCAAAAGAATTTTTGGTTGCACATCAAACCGGGCCAATTCATTCCCGGATTTACCGAGCAACTGATTGGAGCGACCAAAGGGGAGAAACGCACTGTGACGATCGATTTCCCCGCCGATTTTGTTGCACCGCAGCTTTCGGGCAAGCAGGGCGTTTACGAAGTCGAAATCGTTCAAGTGAAAGAGCAGAATTTACCGGAAGTGACCGACGAATTTGCCAAGGGATATGGAGCCGAAAGTGCCGAAAAACTTCGCGAGGGAATTCGCAAAGACCTGGAAAACGAACTGAAGTACAAACAGAACCGCGAAGTGCGCAATCAGCTTGTTCGAGCGTTGTTGGACAAAGTCCACTTCGAACTGCCCGAATCGGTGGTTCAATCCGAGACTCGACAGGTCATTTACGATTTGGTTCGTGAAAACCAGAGCCGGGGCGTTTCGAAGGAACTCATTGAGAAGCAGAAAGACGAAATCTACAATTTCGCTGCCGGCAATGCCAAAGAGCGCGTAAAAATCTCATTTTTGCTGGCTCGCATTGCGGAAAAGGAAGGAATTAATGTTTCCCAGGACGAAATTGCGAACCGTATTCTCTTCCTCGCGCAGCAAAATAACATTCGGCCCGAGAAGTTTGTCAAAGAATTGCGGCAACGCGATGGAATCCCCGAGATCCGTGACCAAATATTGATGGCGAAAGCGATCGACTTTCTGGAGAAGAACGCTGCGATTGAGGAAGTTCAACCGGCCCCGCCCGCAGCCTCGTAACAACAGAAACCATTTTCGAACAATCAAAAGGGGAACCCGAGTGGGTTCCCCTTTTTTTACGGACTGTTGTCCGTTGCGTAATTGGTTACTTGGTATCGACGTGAGTGTCGACTTCGACCTTTTTGTCACCGGTGGTGACGCGGGCACGGTGGTCACCGTAATGTTTTGTCGTGCTGCTGCGGTCGTAACCGCTTTCATTGACGGCGCCATTGCCACGATTCGATTCGTTCAATTCATTCCAAAACGTAGCGCCATCCCAATTTGGATCGCGAACGTCGGGCCAGTTCGTTGCGGCAAAGCCTGGCGCCTGGGCGATCCGCTCACGGCTGGCATTCATGACCAGTTTATGATTCTCCGTTGACGGGCGCAAAGAGGTGTAGGGGACAGCGAGAAGTTTTTCGCCAATCCCGAGAAAGCCTCCAACTGCGAGGACTACGTATTGGACACGGCCACTTTGAGGATCGAGCACCATGTCTTTAACCTCGCCGAGTTTCTCATTGTTATTGTTTTTGACTTCCATTCCGAGGAAGTCGCTTGCCTTATTGTGCAATCGAGCTTTC
>JAQGOX010000630.1 GCA_028293365.1 Verrucomicrobiales bacterium
TCAGCCCGCTGGATGAGCGCGCCGGCCGCGAAGTTCATGATTCCCAGCGCACCGCCGCAAACAGCAATGATCCGCGCGGCAAGATTATGCGCATTCATCCCGAACCGAATGGAACGTACACAATTCCGGCAGGTAATCTCTTCCCTCCCGGCGCTCCGAAAACTCTGCCCGAGATTTACATTATGGGGTGTCGTAACCCTTTCCGATTCAGTGTTGACGATCGAACCGGCTGGCTCATTTGGGGTGACGTTGGTCCCGATTCTCTGGAATCAGATGCTGCACGCGGCCCGGCTGGATTTGATGAGTTCAATCTTGCGAAAGGTGCTGGGAATTTCGGGTGGCCTTATTTCGTCGCAAACAACCGCCCTTATGTGAAATACGATTTCGAAACTAAACAATCCGGCGCGCCGTTTGATCCCGCGCATCCTGTGAACCATTCTCCAAACAACACCGGAATATCGGAACTCCCGCCCGCACAGCCTGCTTTTATTTGGTATCCACCGGGTCCCTCGACTCGGTTTCCCGAACTCGGGTCCGGCGCTCGTTCCGCCATGGCCGGCCCTGTTTACCATTTTGATGATGGCCTCAAATCGTCGCGCAAATTTCCAATCGAATACGACGGCGCGCTCTTCATTTTCGATTGGGAACGAAGCTGGATCAAAGAAGTTCGGCTGGATAATGAAGGTCAGCTCAAGCAGATCCGTCCCTTCCTTCCACAAATGACTTTCAAACGCCCGATCTCCATGAATTTTGCTCCCGACGGTGCCCTGTACGTCATCGAGTGGGGAACCGCGTGGTACAATAATAAGGATTCCCAGCTCGTGCGGATCGAGCCTAAAATCGGAGTGTTTGATCGTTGAAAATCGCGTCGCCATTACTTGGTTGTCAGGACTGCCGCGCCAGCGCATATTCGGGATATGCGAAAAGTCCATGCCATGTTCCAAAATGATGGAGAATGGTTCACTGCCCGCTGTCTCGATTTCCCTGTAACGACTCAGGGGAAAACGTTGATTTCCGCAAAGAAAAACTTGCAGGAAGCAGTCGAACTTTATTTGGAGACATGGGGCGACGACCAGAAGATCGCCCAAGAGGTTTAGGATTTCATCTCGAAATAATCAAGGAACCACGTTCCAGATTCTATCTGCTCAAAAACTTCGATTCGATTGTAATATCTTTCGTTGCATTGCCCCCATCGTCTTTGCGGTCCGGGCCGATACTGTAGAGCTCATACTCAGTCCCTTTCAGGAAGTACGAGAGCAATGCATTGTCTGGGCCGAAAGGATCTATAGGTGGCGGGACGAGTTTGAGTTCTGCAAGAGTGGTCGGCCAACGATGGTTCGTTTCCTTAAAGCGCTCGAGTGCCAAATCTGCCCTTAATAATTCGATCCGCGCGCTGTTCTGCAATCCCTTATCTTCAGCCTTTTGAAGTGCGGGCCGCATTTTATACCATAAATAGGGCCAGGCCACGGTTTGCAACAGACTCTTCTGGCTTACTCGCATAAATATCCGCTCTCGTTCCGAGACCGTCGAAAATGGTTCTCGATTTGTCGCCAGGATCGACAAATGATCGAGAACAAATTGTCGATCGGCCTGGCTGAGCTTTGCTTTGCATTTGGCCAGGTACGTGATCGCATTATACTCAATAGCGATTCCGACCAGATTGTATATCAAAACACCGCGCGAAACCTCCTGGCCGAAGCGGATGCCATCGAGATAAGACTTTGCCGCATCACGAGTACGTCCTTCACTCAACGCCAGATCGCCCTCCGTCCGCAAAATCTGAGATAGCCCTTTGAATGACGAAAGTTCGCTGGGTAATCCGTTGCCAAACGCTACAACAGGAATCTCGCAACGAAACTCGAGTCCCTTTCGGACTTGACGCAACGCATCCTGGTTTTCTGCGATGTTCCGCCGCAACGCATCGAAGTTGGTTGCACTGCTGTCTGCATTAGCCGCGATCAGATTCTTGGCAGCAGTCAAATAATTGTCGTAGCCATTCGGACTCGGAATGAGTGGCTTAGCCGACTGGCGCGAAAATAAAACAAACCCTCCCACGCCGATTCCGACGATAGCGACCAACAAAAGCGCAGTTCGAACCTTCATAAAACAGGGTGCTCAAAGTAGAATTCCGTAATGCGGGTCTCTTGCCGAGTTTTTTTACTTGGAAGTTAGCTCCCGAATCCGCAGGCGCTTGGTGTCCAGCCTTTAGGGTGTCGATCGCGCGGATCGATTCAACGGAGCGTGGGTATGTGCGCCGAGACTAACCCGCAGCGGGTTGGAAAACCCCGTACGCGTGGACGAACCTTCGCCCGCGCCATTGAGTTGCCGCTGCGGTCTCGGCGACAAAACCGCGCTCCGTTTGGCCTTTGGTTCCATTTAGCGCGCGATTCTCTCCAAAATGCCCAACGGAGCGCGAACATGGACGCAGCGCACTATCCGCAGCGGCTCCACCAGGCCACGATACATGTTGATTCCCACAGGCACGTTTCTCTCCATTCAAAGTCCCTCTTACCCGCTTTTCGTCGAACCCAATCGGCGCTCTTCCCGGAATAACGCCTTGCCGCAGTCGATTAGTCGTGGACACTAAAGCCTCTGTGAATTCTGCAGCTCTAACATCGACGAAAGGCTCGCTTCACCTGACGGAGCTTTTTGATTTCCTGGACGATGTGCTCGCCTGGGTGAAAGACCGGGATGGTCGATATCTCTGGGTGAATCGCGCATTTTTAATCAATTATTCGCTGGAGCACCCGCGGCGGACAGGCGGGGAGGAACCGAAGATAATCGGAAAAACCGATTACGATCTTTCGCCCGTCTTCCTTGCGGATCAATTTCGTTTGGACGACGAACAGGTTTTGGCCGGGCATCGCATCATCGATCGGATCGAGCGGGTAGGAGAGACCGAGAGTTCCACAGGCTGGAACGTGACCAATAAAGTCCCGGTATTTGATTCCAATGGATCGATCATTGGAACTTCGGGAATTACTCGCACTTTAAATGTGCTTCGGCCACTCAAAGGAGCGCTCCCGGGATTCGAAATGGTGCTCGGCTACATGCGCGATAATTTTCAGGGCGCAATCACCAACCATCAGTTGGCTTCGATTTCGAAGATGTCGTTGCGAGCGTTTGAGCGGCAGTTTCTGAGCAACTTCCATCTGACTCCTCAAAAATACCTGCGCAAGCTCCGCCTGCGCATCGCAAGCCGGGCATTGGTTTACACCAACGAATCGTTGTCCGAAGTTGCCCTCGCTTGTGGGTTTGGTGATCAAAGTCATTTTACCCGCGAATTTCATCGTCAGTTCGGCCGCACTCCGAGGGAATACCGGAAGTATTATAAAATTGCGGATGACGTTCTTGGAACAAACTCTGCCGTTTCCAGGCAATAGCTGCTTGCCCGGGCTGCTACACTGTCAGCGTGAAATCCACGATCGAACGCTGTGCGAAGCTGTTGCTATTTATTCTGGCGGCGCTTGCTTTCGAAACACGATGTCCTGGCGGAGTCGAGGCTGCAGCCGCCGCCAGCAATTCGATTCCATTGAAGGTTCTCATACTTTCGGGAGCGGGAACCCATGATTGGCGCGCCACCGATTCTTTTCTGCGCCAGTTAATGCTCGATAGCGGCAGATTTGACGTTCGGGTTTCTGAGGTTCCATCCGGGATAACGGCTTCCGCATTGGCTTCATTTGATTTAGTAATCGATGATTACAACGGTCCGCGCCTCGGAAGTGCGGCTGAGAAAGCGCTCGAAGAATTTGTGAAATCGGGCAAAGGCTTGTTGGTTACCCGCGAAGCGTTGGGATCATTTGCGGGAAAAAGAGTCTGGCCCGAATTCGTCGGCATGACAAAAGTTTCATGGCCTGCAAACGCGACTGAGCTTGGCGATGCTCCGTTTCGTCTGTTCGAGCTGAAGACTCTTCATCCGGAACATCCGGTCATTCGCGGACTCAAAGACAAGCTGCGTACCGGCGACCAGCCGCGCCATGAATTTGCTCTTCAAACTAAAGCGGTAATTCTGGCCACAACTGATAACAACGAACCCATTCTGTTTGTATCTAATTACGGCAAAGGCCGGGTCTTTTGCACCGCTCTTGGTCACGACCTCGGTGCCATGCAGGAGAAAGCTTTCATCACCACCTTTCTACGTGGCGCCGAATGGGCGGCTTCAGGCAAAGTCACCTTGCCGAATGAGATTGGACTTCCCGAACCGAGCACAAATGGCTTGCGAGTGTTGGTGGTGAATGGCGGTCACGATCACGAAGCCTCGTTTTACAGTCTTTTCGATGGCTACAATGACATCGGCTGGGTCCCGGTGACCGATAGCAAACTGGCGTTCCAGGAGGATATTCGGCCGAAGTATGACGTGCTGATCTTTTACGATTTCACTCGTGATCTCGATGAGAAGGGTAAGAAAAATCTGCGCGATTTTGTCGAAAGCGGAAAAGGAATTGTCGTGCTGCATCATGGTATTCTCAGCCAGCAGAAATGGCCCTGGTGGTATGAAGATGTGGTGGGGGGCCTTTATCGCCTCGAACGCAAAGGCGGCATTCCCAACTCGACCGTGAAATATGGCGAGGAACACTTGATCACCCCTGCGGGCAATCATCCGATTACGACCGGCATCGGTCCGTTCCACGTTTCGGATGAAACCTACAAAGGCTTATACATTTCGCCGAACGTCAAACCGCTCCTCTATACGGATAACGCCACGAGCGACCACACAGTCGCCTGGATTGGCCCCTGCACCACCTCCCGCGTAGTCTTCATCCAACTGGGGCACGGGCATACAGAATTTCGCCATCCCTCCTATCGCGCGCTCGTTCACAACTCGATTCTCTGGACAGGCGGCAAACTCAATTAATGACACGTTTATGAAAATTGGACTCTATAGCATCACCTATCTCGGCTGCTGGTACCGAGGCGAAGCGCTCACGCTGCCTGAACTCATTCACACCGCGAAAAAATTTGGTTACGATGGTGTCGAATTCGACGGCAAGCGGCCTCATGCCAACCCGCTCGACTGGCCGAAGGCTCGCTGCCACGAACTTCAAAGGCTGGCGAACGAGGAGGGAATTGAAATCCTTGGGATTGCTGCCAATAACGATTTTAGCAACCCGGTGCCGGAAGTTCGCGAAACTCAGATCTGTTACATGCGTGAACTCATTAAAATGACTGCTGATATGGGAGCAAAGCATCTGCGCGTGTTTCTCGCCTGGTGGGGCATTACCCTCCATCCAAAACTGGCGACCTACGACATTGCAGAAGGTTATTGGCCGATCGTGCATGCAAAATTCCCGGAAGAGGAAATTTGGGGATGGTGCCGCGAATGCCTGATCGAGTGCGCCGGTTACGCGGGCGACCTGGGTGTGACGCTCGCATTGCAGAATCACAAGCCGTTGATCAAAGATCACAACGATGTCCTGCGCATGGTTCGCGAGGTCGATTCTCCCTATCTCCAGGTTTGCCTCGATGCACCGTTAATGCCCGATAAGAGCGCAGCCGCGATGCGTGAAGCCGCGCAGGCCGTTGGATCCATGCAGGTGATGTCCCATTTCGGTGGTGAGTTTGATCGCAGTCCCGATGGCTCCATCATCGGTGTTGATCGCATCGATGGCATTATCACCGGCGAGACGAACCAGTATTACCGTGAATTCGCCCGTGCGATGCACGAGATCGGTTATCACGGCTACACCCGCTACGAGCACT
>JAQGOX010000650.1 GCA_028293365.1 Verrucomicrobiales bacterium
CCACCTACAATGGAGCTCGCACTCTCAAAGTATGCCTTCAGTCACTGACTAAACTCAATTATCCAAACTATGAAGTTGTGCTCGTCGATGACGGATCGACCGATTCAAGCCCCGAAATAGCGTCCGAATTTAAGAGCATTCGCTACATCCGACAGAAAAACTTCGGGCTCTCCGTCGCGCGCAATACGGGGATAAAAGCGTCCACAGGCGAAATCGTCGCCTTCACGGACTCCGACTGCAGGGCCGATGAAGATTGGCTCTACTATTTGATTTCGGATTTATTGCGCAGCGAGTTTGCGGCTATGGGCGGGCACAATTTTCTTCCCCCGGAAGATTCATGGATTGCAACTTCGGTGATGGTCTCTCCGGGCGGCCCCGCGCATGTGATGCTCACTGACCACGAAGCAGAGCATATACCCGGCTGCAACATGGCTTTTTACAAATGGGCCCTGGAGGAGATAGGTGGGTTCGATCCAGTTTTCACCAAAGCCGGAGATGATGTGGATGTCTGTTGGCGAATCCAGCAGGCCGGTTTAAAGATCGGATTCAGTTCATCCGGATTCGTCTGGCACTATCGCCGTTCCACGGTTGAAGCGTACCTCAAGCAGCAACGTGGGTATGGTGAAGCCGAGGCGCTGCTCTCTCGAAAACATCCAGAGTATTTTAATTTACTGGGTGGGAGCATCTGGCATGGTCGCATCTACACAGCGGCAAAATTTGGAGTGATGCTGCGTCGGCCGGTGATTTATCACGGCCTTTTCGGCAGCGGCTTTTTTCAAAAGCTTTATAATCCGGCCCCAGCTTCGTTGCTGATGCTTTTTACGACGCTCGAGTATCACGTTCTGGTCACTCTGCCTCTGCTTGTACTTTCCTCGTCGTTCCCATTCCTTTTCCCGGTTGCTCTCACGAGTTTGGGACTTTCGGTTGCCGTCTGTGTCGCCGCCGCAATCCAATCTGAAATACCGCGCAAAAAACGCCAATTTTGGTCGAAGCCCCTGGTGGCGCTGCTTTTCTTCCTCCAGCCCATCGTTCGAGGATTCGCCCGGTATCAATGGCGAATCACAGTCCGCTCAATGCCTGAGCATGTTTCGGATCGGTACGAAGCGCGGGCGCGATCGTCTGAGCCTCCTCCGGAGATGCTCTCTTATTGGTCACCGCATTACGTTGATCGCTATGATTTGCTGAAAGAAATATTGCAGAAGCTTGGCGAACTCGGCTGGCAGCACAAGACCGATACCGGTTGGAGCAATCACGATGTTGAAATCTTTGGAAATATATGGAGCAGACTTTTTTTAACCACAGTGACTGAAGATCTCGAGGGAGGCAAAAGGGTCTTCCGCTGCCGCCTGAAAAGTGCCTGGTCGTTATCGGCGAAAATTCTTTTCTTTACCGTCTTCGCGGTTGAAATCCTCGTGGTAAGCCTGCTCGTCCGGATCCAGCCCTGGTTTTGGATGTTATTGCCTACCGTTGCCATCCTGGGATGGATGCTCGAACAACAGACTAAAGGGTTGCAGTACCTGATCGGTGCGCTTGTAGATCATGTAGCCGAAAACCGGGGAATGATCCGGCTTGTAAAGGAAAATATTTTGCCCGCGCCCGCGGAGAAATTTTAATTCTTTTTCACGCCTCCTTTTTCCAGGGCAACAGCAAGCTATCCAAATTCTGCTCGAAATCGCCAATCGACAAGAGTCGATCGCTCATATCGTTCAGTGCAAGCCGTGTCGTTTGGAATCGATCGGCAAGTGTGCAAAAAATGGAACCAAGCTCATAGCGCGCTGCAAGCCGATGATCGCTGGCAGCGCGAAAGCTCGCCTGGCCCAGCGATTCATAATACCGGAGGTCCGGAAACCCACGCTTTTCGGCGCGATACCGAATCCTTTGCGGGAACACTCCCGCCAAAAACAACGAGTGATTCCCGATATGGGCTCGAATCGTAAAACTTGTGCGATCGTCCGCCGTTTTGAGCGCCGCAAGCATTTCGAAAAAGTAGTCCAGCGCCTGTTCTCCCCCGTTAATCATACAACGGGACCGATCCGCCTGACTGAATTCCGCCAACATTTCTGCTACATAATCCGCGACGGTCCGATCTTGTATGCCCGCTTTGCGCAGGACATTTCTGACCATAATGTAAAAATAAAAGTGGTTCGAAACGCGCAGGCATCCACGTTGCTCAAGCAAAGCATGATACAATCTTTCGTGGTCAAGAATTGAATCGCGCGTCTCTTCATCGGACAATAGCTGGCATAATGCATCGTTCGTTTTCGCTTCGTTTCCAAGGGTGGAAACCACGAAATTCACGTCTTCGGGGGTGAATTGAATGCGACAGTTTGGTTGGATTACTTTCATAAGTACGGAAGGTTTTGTTTCCAGCGAGAAGATGGAGGAATCAGACTCACAGCGGCTTGATGAGAAGCATAAACAGTGCCACTCACCATTTCTTGTAATACGCTGTTGACCTTGCATTTTCTCCGCTTAAATCGGCTCGCTCGCGTCACATTCAAATGTATGACAATCAAAGGGTCGCACAATCTTACGAGCGCCCTGATATTTTCCTAGGGGTGACCTGTCAGGGAGCGGGCGGACGGGTACGTAGTCGCTTCACTTGGGTAAACAGCGGGATGGTTTTTGCCAAAAAAGGTGCAATCTTGGTCTTCGACTTCTGCCAGGTTTTGATGATAACACTAATACAGTATGCGCATCCTCGTGATCGAAGATGAACCCCAGCTTTCCAGGCACGTTACACGGGCTTTGACTCGGCATGGACATGACGTTGCAGCCGAGTATGACGGGGCTCAAGGGTTGAAGGCGGCAATTGACCAGACTCCTGATTTGATCGTGCTCGATCTGAACCTGCCCACTCTCGATGGCTTTGGCGTTCTAGCCGGCCTGCGCAAGGCCCAGAGTTCGGCACGAGTGCTTATTCTGACGGCGCGAGGAGAAGTGGAGCATCGGGTTAAAGGCTTGAAGGCAGGCGCCGATGACTACCTGGCAAAACCTTTT
>JAQGOX010000682.1 GCA_028293365.1 Verrucomicrobiales bacterium
CGATACCTTGCGGCGACCGAGCATCGTTTCAAAAACATTCGGCGCTGTTGTTAAACAGCGACGAACCCTATTCTGCCAGGAGCTTGAAGCAGGCTAGTTCTCGATTATCGCGAACGAAAAGTTGGCCATTGGCATACGCCGGAAAACTCCAGTTTTTGCCACAAATCTGAACTCGGGAAAGTTCCACGTACTTGGAGGGATTTGCTTCTGCCAAAACAAGCTGGCCATCATCCGCCAGAATCAGGAGATTTTTCCCGAAGACCATTGTTGCCGAATACTCTTTACCAAAACCTGGCTGAGTCCACTCTGTTTTTCCAGTCTCCAGGTCAGCGCAAATAAAATCTTTTTTCGGGCCCTGGCAATATAGATGCCCATCGACTATCACCGGGGTGGCGACATTGATCTGCAATTGATGGTTTACCCATTGCTGTTTCGCAGAAAACTGTCCCTCTTTTTGCTCAATATTGAAACGAATGACACCAAAAGTATGTGAATTGACGATCACGGAATCGCCTGCAATCAATGGCGTTGCCGCATGTCTCTTTGCATTGGTTTTCAATGGCACCCGCCAAAGGATTTTCCCCGTTTCCGGTTCCATTCCCATCAGCGCATCAGCGCTCAAATAAACCAGCTGTTCCTTGCCTGCAATTTTCCCAAGCACCGGAGAAGAATAAGCGGTTTCATCAGTGCCTGATTTCCAGATTATTTTGCCGTTTTTTTTGTTAAAGCAAACGAGCATCGCGTCATTGGTGCTGCCTACTGGCACAAAGATGAAATCGCCCATTATCAGAGGAGATCCGTTATGTCCGCGCCTGGTTGCGGTCCCTTCGTTTGCTTTGCTGCCGAGAAATTTGACCCCAAAATCCTTCTCGAAACTGGTTCCCCAGATCACCTTGCCGTCTTTCAAATTCAAACAGCGAAATTCGCCTTTGCATGAAAGTGCGTAAACTCGATCTTTATCAATACTAGGAGTACTACGACTACCGGCGCCCCATTCATCCTGGAAAGTGTCGGCAATTGGAATCGACCACTTTTCCTGGCCGTTAACGGCATTGATACAATGCGCGGTCTCCTGACCCGATCTATCATCCAGGTAAACCAGAGAATCGCCGCTAATCACCGGCGAAGAGAACCCGCCCCCGACCGGAATTCGCCAAATCGATTTGGGTTCAGTCGGGATGGAGGAGGGGACCGCCGTTTCCCGGGCGAGAGTCGCATTGCGGTTCGGTCCGAGCCATTGCGGCCAACTATCGGCGGCATTCATCGAAATACAACCAACCACCAATGCCAGCGCTTCGGTGAACGGTTTGAGCTTCATAGGCAATTATCTGGGTTAATCCGAATCAATATCCGTCACCAGGTTCCATCCACTAGTTTCGAAGTGATATTTCGCGCGAGGTCTTCAGCCAGCAGCGGCAAAGCCTGCCTTTCCGCCGCCACCAAATCCCCGGCAGCCCGAACTGTCGTATGCCCGTTGACGGTTCCGGAGAAAATGGTTTTGCCTGATCGCGCCTCGGTCGCATCGATCCTGGCGGTGACCGTAAGACCGTAGTCGCGCGGTGTTAGGATATCGCTGGCTTGGAATGAAAGAGCCGAGCGGTCCAATCGGGTCATTACTCCGGTGACGATGATGTCGGCATCGCCATGGGTATCCAGTTGGTACGTGCCGTCCTGCTGAACTGTACGACGCAAGGAAGTTGCGACCGCTTCGGAAAGTCGGGGTTCTAACAGGTCGTTTTTGAACAGGTTAATCTGAATGGACTTTGATCCGGCAGGAACCCCATTGGTCGGGCCGAGTTGATATCCCGCGCATCCAATCAATAAAACCACCGCTACGACCGAAAAGGCCCGCACCATGCAGGTTCGAAAACCATTAGGTCGCGAGCGGCTATCAACGGAAAGAAACACTTTATTGTAGTTGCGCTGTTTGTTTGGCCTTTTTTCGAATCGCTTCGATTCGCTGGGTAGCCTCGGGCACAAATGGGGAATGCGGATCGCGCAAACGCACTTCATTGTAATAAATCAATGCGGCATCCCAGCGTTTCTTCTTCTCGTAGAAACGAGCAATATTATAGCTGCCACGCGCCTGTTCAGTCCTCAGACTGGCGATAATTTTTTGGGCTTCTGTTGAACGGGCGTCTTTCGGGTAAAGCGTAATAAAATCGGTAAAGGTTGAAATGGCTTGCCCGGCAATGCTCTGATCGTACTCTGCGGTTTTCGCCTGTTTCTGATAGGCCAGACCCGCTTTATACATCGCATTCGCCGCGATCTTCTCATCATCGTGATAGCGATCCGCCGCTCGTTCGTAAGCTTTGACGGCCGCCGGAAAATCCGATTGTTTCTCACGGGCCGCGCCCACGTTCATTTGCGAGGGAGGCCCAACCTGGCTGAATGGACCGTTCTTAATCACATTCTCGTACATTTTAGCCGTTTTATCCATAGACGGGAAAAACGGTATATACCCCCAAAGTTTGAACCATTGACCCGCCAGATAACGATTGGCGATGATGTATTCCCGATTCAAAATCTCCTCGTAATTTGCCACCTTGGGATATTTTTCGAGGGTGAGTTGATATTGCTTAAAGGCTTTTTCATCCTGGTGCTTCTCTTCGTAGCATCGCCCTACCAGGTATTGCGCCTGCGGAGCATAGTCTGATAGCGGCCACGTCCGCACTGTCCGGCGCGCAGCCTTTAAGGCGGTATTGTACTCTTTTTTGTCAAAAGAAGCCTGTGCCACGTCCAACTGGTCTTTTGCCTTCGTGCGCCGCCACTTTCCGCCGCCGATCGATTCATAGCTCCAGCCTTCCCCAG
>JAQGOX010000712.1 GCA_028293365.1 Verrucomicrobiales bacterium
GGAACAAATTCGAGAGTTGTTCCAAAAGCGTAAACAGGCGAGCAATGTCATGGACTTCGATGATCTGCTGGCGCTCTGGTTGAAACTTCTGCGCGATGTTCCGGACGTGCGTGATCTTTACCAGAGACGTTTCCAATTCGTTCTGGTCGACGAGTATCAGGACACGAACAAACTCCAAAGCGACATTATTGATCTTCTGGCGGCTCGTCATAAAAATGTGATGGTGGTGGGGGACGATTCTCAGAGTGTCTACTCCTGGCGCGGCGCGAATTTTAAAAACATCCTCGAATTCCCGAAACGATACGAAGGTACTCAAGTATACAAAATCGAAACGAATTATCGAAGCACTCCGGAAATCCTCGCGGTCGCGAATGCAGCAATTACGCCCAACATCCATCAATTCGAGAAGCAGTTGGTCTCGTCCCGAAAATCGGGCATAAAGCCGATTTTAGTTCCCTGTGGCGATGGCTCCGAACAAGCGGCGTTTATCGGTCAGCGCGCTCTGGAATTGCGCGACGAGGGAATCAGTTTGAACGAGATCGCGGTTCTATACCGATCGCATTTTCATGCCCTTGAACTGCAGCTCGAATTAACGCGTCGGAATATTCCTTTTTCCATTACAAGCGGTATTCGCTTTTTCGAACAGGCTCATATCAAAGATGTCGCCGCATATTTAAAATTTGTGCACAACCCGCTCGACGAAATATCGTTCAAGCGGATGGTGAAACTGCTCCCCGGAGTTGGCGGGAAAAGTGCCGACAAACTGTGGGAGTGCTGGAAGAGTAAAGTTGCCGAAGCGGCCGCATCGGCAGAAGAAGTCGGGCTGGCTGCTGTGCTCCAGCGCTGCACCAGCCTGGTTCCGAAAAAGGCGGCCGTGGGATGGGCGCAATTTCTGGCAACGATCGCGCAACTGGGTGGTCCGGCAGTTGCCGGCAAACCTTCCGAAATGATTCGGCTGGTGCTTGAAGCCGGATACGAAGATTACATCAAGGAAACCTATACAAACTTTCGCGCGCGGCTGGAGGATCTGGAACAACTTGCGACCTTCGCTCAGCAGTTCTCAAGCACGGAAGAGCTTCTGACTCAGTTGGCGTTGCTTTCCAATGTCGAAGCCGAAGATGATGCTCCACCCAAAGAAGACGACGAGCAGATTCGGCTTTCGACGATTCATCAGGCCAAGGGACTCGAATTCCGCGTCGTCTTTGTCATTATGCTATGCGATGGGATGTTTCCTTCATCGCGCGCGCTTGAACAATCGGACAGCGCTGAAGAAGAAAGACGTTTGTTTTATGTCGCGATCACGCGGGCCAAAGACGAACTGTACCTGAGTTATCCATTAATTCGTATGACTCAAGGGTACAGCGGCGATATGATGCAACAGCCTTCGCGCTTTCTTGCGGACATACCGAAAGATTTATTGGATGAATGGACTCTGCGATCCCGTGGTGTCTACGGCGGATATTAACGTCGGGCTCCAAATATCGTTCAGATCGATGGTTGGGATCTTTGAAACAGGAATCCCGGAACCGTTGTCTTGAGCATGCGAGCTCCTTCCCGCCACCAAAACCAGTAATTAAAGACCGCTCCGCACACCAGCGGGGCGATAATAAATGCCGCAACTCCCAAGTTAGTTCTCGCGATCAGGACGGTTAGCAAACCCAAGGCGGCAACTTGAGTAATGATCGTCGGAACGAACGAGGGAATCCGATTTTGCATCCACAACAACGTCGTCCAAAACGTGAAGCTCATCTGAAAAAACGCATTCAACACTAACCAGCCAAGCCACGGCAGGGGCAACAATTGTTTATCGGGAAAATAACGACGCAATAAGATCGGGCCGAGGCTCACCACGCAAGCGGCAAGAGAGAAGAACGTCAATGTTTGCAACCAGAAACGAGGCCGTAAGATACTTTCCATCTGACTGACCTCGCCGAGATTATTCAGTTGAGCGATCCTGGGCCATTTCACATAAACCCAAATAGCCGATATGGTCTGCACGGCCGTTATCAACCGCAGTGAAAGGCCGTAATCAGCATTTGTGCCCAATCCAAACATTGGTATAAATACGATCAGATTTACGGTGACATAATTGGCAAGCAACAAAGATCCCATACGCCAAATGTTCGGCCAGAGAGTTCGCAGTAAACTGGCTACATCAGAGCCATCGCCAGTCTCCGGGAAGTCACCCAGGACCTTAAGCGTGGCTTTCCGATTCAAAGTGCGCTGAAGCAGGTTGGAGATCAGGCTTGCGATCGGGATGCTGAGCAATCCGAACCCCGTTTTCAGGAGAATGCAAGCAAGCAACAAATTAAGGGAATAACCCACGGTCGCAAACTTGGCTGCAGACAGTGGCTGATTCATTCCAATCAGGAAATTCGTCCACCAACCTAAATAAATCTCCGATATCGCGGCAATCAACGAAATAAACCACGCAATCCAGGTTCCTGTGGGCCAGGTCGTTTCAGCTACATGAATCGATACTGCCCAGGTGCCAACCGCCCCAAGAATTAGAAAACTGACAACGGCGAGCCGGCGGTAAAGGCTTCGAACGGTGCGAAACAAAGTCCAGAGGAGAGGGATATTTGGAGTGCCGGTCCCTGGCGTTTCGCTCATGCCCATCGATTGCAGTTCCCGGGCGCCTGCCATCGCGTAAGCAACGTTGCGTTCGACATTGGGCGCCAGTCCGAAATCAAGGACTGGAACAATCTGGGTCAACGCAATGAAAACAAAATACATCCCCAGATCGGCCTTGGATAAGCAGCCAAGTAGTAACGGAAGGAGTAGAACGCTCGAGGACAAGCGCAGCACGTTAAAAATCCAGTACCAAAGAACGGCTGTTTTGATCGCGCGGGCGAGCAGGCGTAGAGGTCTCATTTGCGAATGGGCGACACTTTCGAACGATCCGCGTTCATAAAATGTGCTTGCGGAAAGAGGGGTCGAGTTTTAATTTTTTCGCTCAATGTTTCTTAGCAATCGCGGGCTCGTCGGGATTTTGTAACATGAAACACCGACATTTGCCATATGCCATCAGCCCGGATGAGAATCGATTCCATTTCTACGAAACGAACTGGAAGCAAATCAGCTTGGAATTGTTGCTGAAACATCTGAAACCTTCCGGCCAAACCGTTTTTGATTATGGCTGCGGCAGAGGAGAGACGATTAAGATTTTCACGGAAGCCGGTTTCCGCGCGTCCGGAACCGACGTTGACCCCGAATGCGTCAGGCTTTCCTCGCAATTTGGACCTGCGAGGCTCCTTGACTTGAACGATCCAGTCGCCCAGTTCGGATCCGCATCGTTTGATGTCGTAACCAGTTTCCATGTCCTGGAGCATGTCGATAACCCGAAAAAGACTTTAAACGATTTGCGACAAATCGCGCGAAAATACGTACTGCTGGCGGTGCCTAACCTGCGTTACCTTCACCGGTTGACACATCGAGACATCCGTCTCGACGGAGTGAATGAGGGACATCTCCAGGCATGGGATCATTGGCATTTGCTCAATCTGGCAGAGCGGCACTGCGGGCTCGAACTGGTTGAATGGTCATCAGACGCTACAATGCTGCCATTCGTGAGCATGTTTGCCAATCGCTTCCTGGGCCAAAAGCTTACGGTGCGGCTTGAAACTGGTCTGTTTCGCCGGATGTTTCCATTCCATGCGATTTCCATTATCGGTTTATTCCGTCCGAAAGCGTAGCCAATTTGCACCAACCGCATTCCGCGTGTCCCAAAAAAATATGACGCTCAATTCATATACTCAATTGCTCGATCGAATGCGCGAGATCGGTTGGATTGATGGGGCGGCAGGCCTTCTGAGCTGGGATCAGGAAACATATATGCCAGCGGCGGCCATCGAGTTTCGCGCGGCCCAATTAGCCTATTTTAAAGGACGCACCCATCGGCTCTTTACCGCCGATGAAGTCGGCGGTTGGATTAAAGAATGTGAGTCTGCTGCCTTCAGTTCTTTGTCGAAAGAGGCGGTGAATGTTCGGGAGTGGCGTCGGGCCTACGACCGAGCCACCAAACTCTCGCCAGAACTCGTCGAGGAGTTCGAGCGCTCCACCAGCATGGCGTGGAGCGCGTGGATCGCCGCTCGGAAGGGCAATGATTTTGCAGTATTCAAACCGCATCTCGCTAAATTACTGGACCTAAGCCGGCAAATGGCAGAGGCCTGGGGCTACGCGAAACTACCCTACGATGCACTGCTCGATGGGTATGAACCCGGGGCGCGAACCGATGAGTTGCAAAAGGTATTTGCCGAATTAAAACCGGGTATTGTTCGCCTGATCGAAAAAATCGGGCCTTCGGCCCGTTCCGCGTCCAAATCCACCTTGCCAGGGCCCTTTCCGATCGAAGCTCAAAAACTCTTTAATCAAGCAGTTGCTGAACGGATCGGCTTCGATTTTACTTCTGGAAGAATTGACATTGCCGCTCATCCGTTCTGCACGGGGATCGGTCCGTCCGATTGCCGGCTAACCACGCGTTACGACGATAACGATTTCACTGATTCACTTTACAGCGTTTTGCACGAATGCGGGCATGGCCTTTACGATCAGGGTCTGCCCAAAGAAGATTTCGGAACACCGATGGGCAGCGCTGTCTCTCTTGGAATTCACGAGTCCCAATCTCGGCTCTGGGAAAATCATGTCGGGCGCAGCCGGGAGTTTTGGAATTATTGGCTGCCCGTCGCGCAAAAACACTTTCCGACTCTGGCGACGAACACTGCCGAAGACCTTTATCGGCATGTGAACCAGGTTCGTCCGTCGCTGATCCGCGTTGAGGCAGACGAAGTCACTTACGATTTGCATATCATTCTGCGCTTCGAACTCGAACAGAAATTGCTCCATCGCGAACTCTCGGTCGAGGATTTGCCGGAAGCCTGGAACACAACGTTTAAGCGGCTGTTCGGTCTTGAAGTTCCTGATGACACCCGAGGATGCCTCCAGGACATTCATTGGAGCCATGGCAGTTTTGGCTATTTCCCGACCTACACGCTGGGGAACTTGAATGCCTCACAGCTCATCCAAAACGTTAGAAATGAAAACCCAAACTTGAACGCTGAACTTGCACAGGGTGATTATGGAAGCCTATTGCGTTCGCTTCGACATAAAATTCATCAACACGGACATCGTTATTTGCCGCCGGAGTTAATGAAGGAAGCCACCGGCGAATCCACTCAAGGTCGTTACCATGCCGCTTATTTGGAGCGAAAATTTGGAAGCTGATTCCAATGCGTTTTCAAGATGAGTCTAAGGCGCGCAGGATTTTGGGCCTCAGGCGAGCCGCGAATGAGGTGCATATCCAAAGAGATCTGCAACGAATGAGCAACGAAGCTTAAGGGCCAAAAGACAAGCGAATTAGAATCATCTTGAAAGCAAATTGGAATGAGCGTGGGTTGGCAGCCGAACCGTCAGTTCCGTAATTAAATTTTAAAAAAATGCGGCCTGGGATTCCAGGCCGCATTTCGATGAAAAACGA